>JACDGC010000392.1 GCA_013815535.1 Ktedonobacterales bacterium | reverse complement strand
CCGTAGGGCAGCGCCGGGGACATATCGGGGAGCAAGAGCCAGTGTTCGACCCCCCACCCAATCCCCCGCGACCACACGGTATGAATGATCTGCTGAAGCGGGGCGGGCAGCGGCCCCGTCAGGGCGTGGATCATGTCGGGGGTGACGTAACGCACCGCCGCCAAGGGGAAATGCTGCGGGGAGCCAGTTTGCGCACGAAACCGCGCCATGAACGCCATCCACGAACACGACCCCGCATGTGATTGGAAAGAATGGGTGAACTGTTTGGCCCGCGCTTGTCCGGCGAGCCGTTGATGCTGGTGATCGGCGTTCCACTGGCGGCATTGTCCCGCGCGATCAATCGCCATGGTGCTTGCCTCCCTTGTCCGCTACATGTGCTTTCGGAATGCGCTGACTTTTGCGCGCCAAACGTGGAGGAGCAACCACCGCCGGACGTGATTCCCAAACTGGTTCCGGCTGAACACGGGCAGGAACGGCACCATACACCATATAGGCGATGCGCGAGAGGTTGGCCGACTTGCGGCACTGATACGCTGAGGGCACGAGACGATCCTTTCAGGCAACAGAACGCCCCTCAGTGGGCCAACCACCAAGGGGCAGGACAATCAACGAACACACGATGAAGCACGGCATCCGTTAGGCACTACTCAGTCATGAGCCGAGGCGCAGCCAGCAACACCAAAGAAGCAGGAGACGCCTCTAGGTCAAACTCCACGTCCTCCCACACCGCCAGGGCATACTCCGCCGTCACGTCCGTCACTTCCCCATCCATACCCAGGTCCAAGATCTCGACAAAATCCGCCGCCCACGCCAAGGGCGAATACGCTACCGCATCAATCAAGATAACATCCTGATCCACCGTGATCGCTTGGGCCTCCGGGACCAGCACCCGCAAGTAGCGGGCAAGCGGACAAGTACAAGGGGAAACCGCTTGCCCCACCACCGCCGTTGGAGGAAACGCCCGCAACCACGCCGCAAAATCCGCCATCGTTACGCGGGTCACATCCATCGCTCGCCATCCTTTCAGAATACAAAAATGGCCCACATGCCGCCAGAACATGCGAACCGAAGGGAAAGAAAAAGAAGCGCGTTACCAAGCGCGTCCAGTCATATCGCGGATAGCTTGATCATAGGTGGGGTCAGCATGCTTGCCAGAAAGTCGGAAATCCCCCATCCCTGACCCTACCGCCATCGCAGGACGTTGGCTGAACACCGAATGGCTGCCGATGACATGCGCCACTAGTGTCTCAGCCTTCCCTACGTCATAGAAGCCGCACTCACACGACCAGCGGCCATGGTGCGCTTCGTCGCGCATGTACGTCACGTGGCGAAGAACACTCCCAGCAGCCACCACCTGAAATGCACCATCATCGAGTGTGTGTAATTCTGCCTTGACCCCATGCACATCGAACAACCGAACACGCATCATCCCCTCCTTTTGTCGAAACAAAGACACAACGTCTTTGCTTCGCTGACGGTACTCCCTTCAACGCCTTGCGGCTCCAGTTTCCCACCGTATTCTGTTGTGTGTTCCCGAAGATACCCAGTCAGTCTAGTTTGCTAATGTTGTCTCGAAGGTGACTGAATTGAGTATAGCATCGAGTCAAGTAAATGTCAAGGGGTAATGCTGAATTTGCATCGATGTAGTACAATGAGAGTAAAATTCCAGTCAGGGTGAGACAACATGGCTACCAACTCCGATTTCGTCACTTCGAAAGAAGGCGAACTTCTGCTAAGAGTAAAAAGGCAAATGTTCTTCTACTACGTCAAGAAGGGAAGAATCAGAAAGCAAGAAAGCGAAAAAAGAGGGGGAACATTATACAACCGTGCCGACATTCTTCAACTCAGAAACGAATTACAGAGAGAAGAAGAACCGACAGCAGTAAACGTGGATTGGATGGCAATATCAGACCTACCAGCAATCCTTGCGCTTGATATAGAACTCTACGGAGAAGATGAGCCACTTGCTGACATCAGCCTATACCAAGCATGGTGGAAAAAAAACCCTCGGACTACTATAGTAGCCTTCGAGCCATCAAATAGAGGGAGAATACTTGCACAATGCTGCCTGCTTCCATTAACAATGGAAACGCTAGACAGAGTATTGAGTGGTAACCTCAACGAAGCTGAAATTTCAGCAGCAGAGTTAGAGTCTTATCAAAGGAAAGGAAAGTTTAACTTATTAGTTGAAAGCGTAATTGCGCGACCGAATCATAGAGAAGCACTAGGGCCAGTGTTGCAGGGATTTGCAAACTTTTGGTACGAACAATGGCCCGAAAGACAGATTGAAAGAATCTATGGGCGAGCAGTAAGTAAGGAAGGAGAATACCTCATACGCAAACTTTACTTTAGTCCCCTGTACCAGTATGGAGAAAAAGCTTTTGTGCTTGACCCAAAATTTAACAACCCATCTCGCTTTATTAAGTCTTGGAAAGAGAAGATAGCAAACAAACAACACAGGGAAAGATTGACACCAACTTTGACGCCAACGGAAGTAGATGAAGATGGACAGGGAAAGACAAAAGAAGGAACAAGAGAAGGTAAAATCATGGCTAGAACACGGTCATAGACCCCTATAGACGACCCGACTGGAATGAAAGAATCAGGAGCGCGCACAGCAGAGGCATACAGGGAAGCGTTAAAAGAAACGGCGTAGAACAACCCTCGACAAGAGAGCATGCCTGTGGTATGCTCTCTAATAGTAGTGAAAGGAGCCTATAGCATGGCGAATCCACAACCACAGTCTACACCCCCACAACCCGTCTATCCACGTGACCTTAACTATGCCCTCGACCGCGTTCATACGCGTTTTGTCGAATATGCCAATGCGAAAGACGATGCACTTGCTGCCCAAATGCGCGTCGGTTTTGCCGAGTCATACAATCGCGACGAAGGATTACATAGGCGAGTCGAAAACCTTGAAAACGGTATGCAAGCACTCGCCAATACCGTTCTTTCATTAGTAGAACGGATCAGTAACATCGAAAATACCCAACGGGAAACGCAAGCACTGATACGTGATCTCCATGCCCAAACAATGGAAGCAATCAATGATTTACGGCCAAAGAACATCGAATAGCAAGCGCGTTTGACACCAATTTTACACCAGCGCCCAGCTTTTCCCTGCTGCGTCAAGCATGATAACCGATAGACAAGGTCGCATAAAAAGCCACTTCTGCATGCTATGCGACCCCCTGCGATATCCGCTATTCAGACTGCAACACTTCTGATTTTAATGAACCACATAAAATGCTGACTTGACGAAGATTTAGACATCATTTGGCATAACGACATACACATCCTGCTCCCTTGATGTATACTTATGATCCCGACCTCTTGTTAGACGGAGTGCTGTGTGTATGCGCGAACAACTTCTTTGGCTACTACGTCCTTTATCCAAACTTGGATTTGCAACATACTTCCTTACCCTCTGGGGAATTGCAGTATCCTCCCTTTACGTGCGTTTACCCCTATTCGTTTACCCGCTTGCCTTCATTGTAGTATTTCTTGTAGTGCGTTTCATTCCCTAATCCTTGATCTCCTCGCTTATTCCGCACGTATTGAAGCAAAACAAGCTCATTTTGATTAGCAAGAAAGCGTGCCGTAGTAGGCAGAGTCAGGACATCCATAAAATAAGTTAAAAAAAGTAGAGTCCACGCCGATGTTCGAAGTCATCCATCGAGCGAAACCAAATCTCACTGCCGTTGGGGAATTCGATCACGCCATCACTCTTGCGCTCTTTGATGCCAAACTCTTTGGGCAACAGCGTGCGCAAGGTGCGCTCGGTCACGTCCCGCAACACCGTCTTGTTGGGCGCGCCGACAACGCCCACTGCCCCTGGATACTCCATCACATAACGCAATGCTTTGATAGCGCCAGCCACGGTCTTGCCGCTGCCCACCCCGCCGATGAAAGCCACGAACCGCTCATCGGCTTCAACGAATGCTTGCTGCGCTGCGAGCAAGCCCATGGTTCTGCCCGGCACGACCTCCACAGCCCCCTCCATCAGCCATACCCCCTCTCGACCCTCTCTTGTATAATAAGATGCGCAAGCGCTGCGAACATTACCGTGAAGGAGTACATGCGGGGAAAATCGGGACGTTTGGCCCTGGGCAGTCAGCCTGGGACATTGCTGATTGCGCGTCGTCGGTCGGCTTGCCCTTGCTTGCCACTTTTGACCGATCATTGGTATAGTCCTTCTGGGGAATTATCGATGATTCCCATCTGTCTCACTGCTTTCAACCGTTCGAGGAGGAACTGAGTGAAGCGATTTTCGATGATGGTGGCGGTGGCCCTGGTCCTGAGTGGGATTGCGCTGACGAGCCATGCACCCCCCGCCCATGCGGCAACGTGCACCCCCGCTTGGCGAACCGTCCAGTCAAAAGGACTGAGCGTTATCGATCATTTCGTCTTTGTGGGTTTTGGGTCGGTAAGTTTGCTGCGTGATGGCTGTGGCAACCTCCAAGCCCAGGTGATTGGGGTGGGTGAAGGACGCGCTGCCACCGCCGGAAGCCTCACCATCACCAATGTGGCAACCAACACGGTGATTTATACGAGCACCAATCTGCAAAGTCACGGACTGGTGACGGGCATCTATTCGCCAACCTTCGCTGGCTATGGCGGCGTGGGGATCACCGTCACAGGGAGCCTCACCGAGCCAACTTATGGCA
>JACDGC010000391.1:3444-4671 GCA_013815535.1 Ktedonobacterales bacterium | reverse complement strand
GGCTGCGGGGGGGCAGTGGGCATCGGGGGTTGCCATGCTGCATTCGAGCCAACCGTGACTGGGTCTGAACCGAGGACGGTGGTGCCAACCGTTTCGAGCAACTGCTCTTTGTGGTAGATCAGATCTTCGGCACGATACGACGCCAACTCGAATTCTTTTTCCAACGTGATCGCGCCCGTGGGGCATGCCTGCTGGCAATAGCCGCAAAAGATGCAACGCAGCATGTTCACATCGAAGACGCGGGCATAGCGTTCACCCGGTGAGACGGTGTTTTCGGGCGTATTCTCCTCGGCTTCGATATAGATGGCGTCCGCTGGGCACGCCCCCGCGCAGAGGAAGCAGCCGACGCAGCGTTCCATGCCATTGTCATAGCGGTGCAGCACATGGCGACCGCGATAGCGCCCCGTCTGCTCGCGCTGCTCTTCAGGATATGACACCGTGGTGGGCTTTTTGCCCAATTCCTTGAGCGTGGTTCGGAGTCCCTTGATGAGATCTGACGCCATGACTGGTCTCCTCTGTGATGTGATCCCGAAGGTAGGGGGCGCGGTTGTTGCTCGCCCGCCATTGCTTGGCTACCCGCTGCTATGCGCCAACAGCCTCGGGGGCTGGGGGCGCGGGGGCTGCCTCAATTTGCACCAGATGGACGCTGGCTGGCATCGCCATCCCAACCTCGGTGACGCCGCCCATGCTGCCGCGCCGCTGACGTGCAACGAAGATGGCCGCTGCAATGAAGAGCACCACCACGCCGAAGAGGCCTGTTACATACCAGGGAATAGCATACACCACTGCGACTGCCGTTACCACGAGATTGAGCACCGCGATGGGCAAGAGCACCTGCCAGCCGAAGCGCATCAACTGATCATAGCGGATGCGCGGCAGCGTTGCACGCAGCCAGATGAAGACGAAGAGGAAGAAGGCTACCTTGAGGGCGTACCACACGATAGGCAACCCAGGAATTCCCGTCAGACTGCCCATCGTCCAGCCGCCCAGGAAGAAAGTCGCCAGCACAGACGAGACGGTGATCATGTTGGTGTATTCGGCCATCTGGAAGAGGCTCCAGCGCAATCCGCTGAACTCGGTCAGATAGCCTGCTACCAACTCTTGCTCAGCCTCTGGCAGGTCAAAGGGGGCGCGGTTGACCTCCGCCGTCGCCGCAATGCCATAGAGCACGAAAGCGAGCGGCTGGGCCAGAATGAACCAGATGCCTTGCTGCACCTGGGCGTGCAG
>JACDGC010000391.1:0-3434 GCA_013815535.1 Ktedonobacterales bacterium | reverse complement strand
CATGCTGAGCGTACCAGAATACATCAACACGGCGGCGAGGGAAATGGCGATGCTGACCTCATAGGACACCATCTGCGCGGCAGAGCGGAGCGCGCCCAGCAGCGAGTAGCGGTTGCCCGAGGCCCACCCGCCCAGCACGATGCCATACACCGCCAGTGACGAGATCGCCAGGATGTAGAGGATGCCAACATTCACATCCGCGATGACCGGATTCCAGATTGACGACAGGCTGCCCAGCCCACCCCCCAGTGGCACCACCGCGAAGGCCACCAACGCCACGAAGATCGACAGGCACGGGGCCATCATGTACACGAAGACTTTGGCGCGGGTCGGCACGATCTGCTCTTTGAAAGCCATCTTCAAAGCATCAGCCAATGGTTGAAAGAGGCCCAGCGGACCAGCGCGGTTCGGTCCCAAACGCGACTGAAAGCGCGCGATCACCCGCCGCTCGATCAGCGTCATATAGGCGAAGACGGTCAGCAGCGCGACGATGATGATGACGCCTTTGACCAGGGTGGCGATGATCGCCAGCAACGTATCCGACATAGCACAACGCTTCTTTCAATCAATGAGATCAGGCTTGCGCCGTCACCGTGGCGCGTTCGTCCGCGAAGCTCCAGCGTGCCCCCGTGTCTCCCAGCGCCTCGCGCGTGAGTCCCGCGTAATACGGCACGCTCGTGGCGATTTCAGTGAGCACGTCGGAGGGCGAGCGATAGCTCCATGCCAGGCCCAGGCGTGTCGCCACGCCCCGCAGGATCTCCCAGTCCGCCTTCGCGCCAGGCAGCGGCACCAGGGCGCGGCGGAGCACCTGCACCCGGCGCTCCAGGTTGGTGAACGATCCGATTTTTTCGGCGTATGAGAGGGCGGGCAACACCACATCGGCCTGCTTGGCCGTCTCGGTGAGGGCCATTTCTTGCACCACCAGGAAGTCCATCTCGGCCAACGCCGCTGGCCGTTCCATATGACGAGCCGGGTCCGCCCCCATCACCCACAGCGCCTTGACGCCGCCACGCAGCATCGCGTCATAGTCCCGCCCCGGCTTGGCGAGCGGCTGATAGCCAGGGCCGACATCCGGCAACACGCCCATGTCGCGTGCGCCCAACGAGTTGGCATCCTCCCACAGGGGACCGACGCCCGCGTGTTGACGGGTCACGTTATCCGTCAGCAAGCCAAGTTCAAAGACATCGGCGGCCAGTGATTCATTGCCAGAAAGGCGCGTCGCCGCTTCGTCATAGAGGATCACCGCGCCCTTGGCTCCGGCGACCTCACGCGCCAGCGCCCGCAGCGCCTCGGCATCCGTGCCCAGCGCCTCTGCCATGCGTTCAGGCGTAAAGGATTTGAAGCGCGCTTGGTAGTCGTCGGTCAGCATATGGGCGTCGACGCCGCGCGTCAGTTTTTCGCCCACCACGACCCCGGCCAGTGTTTTGGCGATGGCGGCCTCTGTGCCTGGCTTGATGCGAACCACGCGCGTCGCCAGCCGCTCGATGCGGTGCGTCTCCGCGCTGATGACCGTCAGGCGTGCGCCATTGCGCAGGGCTTTCTTGATGCGCAGATCCAGCACAGGCTGGCGGGTATACGGATTCGCGCCGATCAGCACGACATCCGACGCGTTGTCGATGCCCGCGATGCTGCCAGTGAAGACCCACGGCATCGCCCCCTGGCTGGCAGCGGGAAAGACGCCGTGATAGTGGTCGATGTTGTTCGTCCCCAAACCTTCACGCAAGGCCTTTTGGAAGAGGAAATTTTCTTCATTGGTCGTGTGGGTCGAACCGATGCCCCCAATGGCCGCCGATCCGTGCTTTTGCATGATCTCACGCAGCCGCGTGGCGACGGTGTCGAGCGCTTCATCCCAGGTGACTTCGGTCAATTCACCGTTTTTGCGGACCAACGGCACGCGCAGCCGTTGGGGATCGTTCACGCTCTCATAGCCCCAGCGACCTTTGTCGCACAGCCAGCCATCATCGATGTCGTCGTTCGGGCGCGACATCAGACGCATGATGCGGTCCACCCGCACATCCACGCGCACATTGCAGCCGACCGAGCAGCCGGGGCACACGCTGGGCGTGCGCTTCAGTTCCCATGGGCGCGACATGAAGCGATAGGATTTCGCGGTGAGCGCGCCGACGGGGCACATCTCGACCACATTGCCCGAAAAGATGCTGTCGAATGGCGCGCCTGGGTCCACGCCGACTTCCGTGCGGAAGCCGCGTTCCAGCAAGATCAAGCCCGGTTCCTGCGCGACTTCCTGGGTGAAGCGCACACAGCGCTGGCATGCGATGCAGCGCTCGCGGTCCAGCAAGATGTTATCGCTGACGGGAATCGGCTTCTGGAAGTGGCGCTTCGTCAAATCAAAACGGCTGGCACCAGGGCCATGGCGCAAGGTGAAGTCTTGCAGGTCACACTCGCCGCCCTTGTCGCAGATCGGGCAGTCCAATGGATGGTTGATCAGCAGGAATTCCAGCGTGCCCTTGCGTGACTTCTTGACCAGCGGCGTGTCGGTGTGGACGACCATCCCATCGCGCACTTCGGTGGTGCAGGCGGTCTGTGGGGCCTTGGCAATGGGGGGCGTCATCGGCTCGATCTCGACAAAGCACATCCGACATGCGCCAAGTGGCGGCATCTTGGGATGGTAACAGTAGATCGGCACTTCGATGCCCGCTGCTTGGGCGGCCTTCCAAACGACGGTGCCTTTGGGGACGGACACTTCGCGGCCATCAATGGTGAGCGTCACCTGTGGCACGGCTTCTTCTTGCGACATCTATCTTTCTCTCTGCGGTTGGGATGGGGTGTCGGTGCCCGTGTCTATGGCGGAGGGCTGCGCCAGCTGCGCGCGAATCTCGTCAAGCGAGGCCGTCGCGATCTGCAAGGTAATGGCAACCAGCGTATCATCGCTGGCGACATGTATTGCATCAATGGTGAGTTGATCAAGCGAGCCGAAGCGCAATTCCAGGCTGCGGCGAACGAGTTCGCGCATGCCCTTGGCCTCGCCCTTGGCCTCACCCTTGGCCTCGCCTTTGGCCTCTGCTGCATTCATCCAATCTTGAAAGAGGGGTGATTCCGCCATAATTTCAAAAGACATGCCGAGCCTCCTCATGATGGGATGAATAGCCTCACCATCGAAAAATCGTGTTCCAAACACAGCCAGCATTCCTTCGAGAGTTTGGAACTGTTTTTCATTCAGCACCTGCTCTTTGATGGTTATCGCTGCCTCTTCAATCATCTCTAGGCTGCGGTCAGCCATGAATGGCACCAGGGGCAGCAAACCGATCAGTCCACCATTAAGGATATCACGTCCGCGCAGTTTATACACCTCGATGCTCTGAAAGTGCCACGTGGCGACAGTCATAGGGCCAAGCTTGCGAATGTAGGGCGATTGCGGCGCGTTGCCTCTGGGCTGCAAAAACAGCACGACGGACAGGACGGGCACCCCATGC
>JACDGC010000390.1 GCA_013815535.1 Ktedonobacterales bacterium | reverse complement strand
GCCTTTGAGGGAGATTTCGCCCGTGTGTTTCAATTCTTCGAGGGTGAGGCCCGTCGCGCTCGCCGAGATATTGAGATCTGCGAAGGCTGGGCTGACGTAGAGCACGTGGCCTTGCAGATCCAGCACGCGCATCATCAATTTCGGGGAAAGCGCCACGGTTGCCGTGGCGCTTGTGGCGGCCTGCTGGCAAAGGGGCAAGCGCGCATCACGCGCGGGCAGGGTGCCCAGTGGCGGATGCACGCAGACCACGCCACCCTGATACGAGATATTCGTCGCCGCAACCTTCGCGAAGCCATCCAGTTGGGCAGAGGCGGTCACAGGTGCATACAGGCGCAAGAAAGCCAGCGAAACGACCAGGATGACCAAGACCAACACCGCGAAGGTGAGGGTGTAAAACATGGTCATCTGCGCGCGGATGCTGGGGGGAAAGTGGCGGCGGATGATGCGCCCGACTGTGCCGAAGATGATCATTCCTGCGACTCCCGCAGCATATAGCCCGAGCCCCGCACCGTCTGAATGACATCTGATTCGCCATTCTCGCACAGTTTGCGGCGCAGATAGCGGATGTAGACATCGATGACATTCGACATGTTTTCGGCGTCATAGTCCCACACGTGATCGGCGATGGTGGTGCGGCTGAGGATCTGGCGCGGATGGCGCATCAACAGATCCAGCAGGGCATATTCTTTGCTGCTGAGCATCACCACGCGGTCGCCGCGCCGCACCTCGTGCGTGCGGGTATCCAGCGTCACATCCAGGAAATGCAGTTCGGGTGAGCGCTCCGCCACCTCGCGGCGCAACAGGGCCCGCACGCGCGCTTCCAGCTCACGAAAGGCAAAGGGTTTGGTCAAGAAGTCATCGGCGCCAGAATCCAGCCCCTTCACACGGTCATCGACCTCGCCTTGCGCCGTCAGCATGAGGATGGGCATGGTGCGGTGGCCGTTGCGCAGTTCGCGGCAGACCTCATAGCCATGCAAGCGCGGCAACATCAGATCCAGCACGATCAAGTCATAGCTGGTCGTCAGACCCAGGTTCAGCCCATCTTCGCCATCGGTCGCCAGATCCACCGCGTAATGATTGGCTTCCAACCCTTTTTTCAGGCTCGGCCCCAGACGGGGATCGTCCTCGACCACCAAAATGCGCATCTGCATCGCTCCCCTCATGTGCGTGGCGCGTCCATGGGCCACTGTGCTCATTCTTGACATCCCTAGCATATGATCGAACGATGAGAGTACGATGAAGCCACCGCCCAAGGGGGACGCTGCTCCCCTGCGGCGGTGGCTGGTGTGGCGCGCTAGTGCTTGGGAATGACGAAAAGTCCGGCTGCGTGTGGCCCTGCATAGGTGCCGATGACCGCGCCCAACCGGAACTGCTCGATGTGGCCGTCATAGACGGGCCGCACGACTTTGAGCAAATCTTCCGCCGCGCCATCATCTGAGGCAGCGAGCGCCAGCGATTCGACATTGCCCGCCGCGACCAACTCACCCATACGTGCCAGGGCCTTGCTGCGCGTGCGCACCCGTTCGAGCGAGACGACGATGCCATCGCGGATGCCCAGGATGGGCTTGATGCTTAGCATCGCGCCAACCCCCGCCTGGATGGCGCTGATGCGTCCGCCCTTTTGCAGATATTCCAGCGTATCCAACAGGAAATACGTTTTGGAGCTATCCGCCAATCGCTGCACATAGTCGCCCACGGCGTCTAGGCTGTCGCCGTTGCGGGCGCGCTCCGCCGCCAGGATCACGGGGTAGCCAAAGCCCGCGCTGACGGTGCGGCTGTCGATCAGCCGGATGGGCACCGCCGGTTGGCGGGCGCGCTGGCGGTCCTCCGTCAGTTGGTTGGCGGCCAGCGTGGCGGCGTTCAGCGTGCCACTGAGCGCACCCGAAATGTGCACCGAGACGATGCCCGTCGCGCCATCTTTGATCACTTGCTCATACGTGTCACGAAAAGTGCCCACATCGGGCGTGGAGGTCTTGGGCATTTGGGCGGCGGTTGCCAACCGCTGGTAAAAGGTGTGGTTATCCATATCCACGCCATCGCGGTAGGTCTGGCCGCTGAAATCCACGATCAGCGGGACGATGGTGATGCCAAGCTGGGTGGCGCGTGCGTGGTCGATGTCGCTGGTGCTATCGGTCACAACATGAACGGTCACAAATCCCCTCCGAACCTACTCCGCCGAAATGACGAAGGTGTAATATGGCTGGCCCCCGTGGACGACCTCGACCGGTTGGTCGGGGTACCACTCCATCATCGCCTGCGCCGTCCGTTGCGCTTCGTTGGCGCTGACGCCTTCACCGTAATAGAGCGTCACCACTTCGTGGTTGGCGACATCCATCTTTTCCAGCGTCTGATGCAGCACCGTTTGCGGATCGTTGCCCGCCGCGACCAGCACATCATTGACCAGACCAATGGTGTTGCCCGTCTGCACATTGACGCCATCGATCAGCGCATCGCGCACGGCAATGGTGATCTCGCCCGTCACGATGTCACCGATGGCGCTTTCCATCGCGGCGACATTGTTGGCGAAATCAGCATCGAAGTTATAGGCCATCATTGCGGCGACGCCTTGCGGCATGGAGCGTGTGGGGATGACCCGCACGTCTTTATCCGTGAGGTCATTCACCTGGCGCGCGCTCATGATGATGTTGCCGTTGTTGGGCAACAGCACCACTTTCGAGACCGGCAGGCTGTTGACGCCATCGAGCAGTTCTTGCGTGCTGGGGTTCATCGTCTGCCCGCCCTGCACGAGGGCGTTGACGTTCAGGCCACTAAAGACCTGCTCGAAGCCCGGCCCGGCCACCACCGCGACCATCGCCACATCGCCAACGGGGGGGTAGGGCTGTGCCAATCGGCGGCTGGTGGGGTTGCCCTGGTTGATGGCCCCGGCCGTGGCGGTGCTGGTGTCGGCGACGCCGCGTTCCTTGGCGCTGGCGGCGGCATAGGTCAGGCTTTGGGCTTGCAGGTTCTCGATGTTGATGTCTTCCAGGCTGCCCAGGCTGACGCCATAATCCAGAATCTTGCCGGGGTTCAGCGTGTGGGTGTGCACCTTGATGATGGTTTCGTCGCCCGCGACCACGGTGGAGTTGCCGCCCATCTCGACGATGGCGTTGCGGATGCCCTCCATATCCAACTTTTCGCCGCGCAGCAAGAAGACGACTTCATAGCCAAACTCTTCATCAATCGAAACCGCGCCACGATGAATCTCGGCGACATCCATCTCCATCGACGCCCGCGATGGCATGGTGGTGGATTCGCCACGGGTGTAGCGCAAGAAGCCCTCGAAGATGGTGGTGAGGCCTTGCCCACCGGCATCCACCACGCCCGCTTGCTTGAGCATCGGCAGCAGTTCGGGGGTGTGGGCAACGGTCTGGCGGGCCTTCGCCACGACCTCTTGCATCAGGGTCGTCAGGTCGCAGTTGGCCTTGGCGACCGCTGCTTTGGCGGCCTCGGCGCTCTCGCGGATGACGGTGAGGATGGTGCCCTCGACAGGTTTGATGACCGCTTTATAGGCGTTCTGTGCGGCGGTTTGCAGGGCGTCGGCGAACTCTTGCGCAGTGAAGGTGGCCTTTTTATCCAGCGCGACCGAGATGCCGCGCAAAATCTGCGAGAGGATGACGCCCGAGTTGCCGCGTGCCCCGCGAATGGCTCCTTCGGAGAGTTTGCTGGCGACGACCGAGACGTTGGTGTCGGTCGAGTCGGCCACGGCGGCGGTGGCGGCGCGCATCGTGGCTGCCATGTTGGTGCCAGTGTCGCCATCAGGTACGGGGAAGACATTGAGTTTGTTGATCTGGTCCCGGTGCTGTTCCAGCCAGGCAGCGGCGGCAAGCATCGCTTTGCGATAATCTTGCCCATCAAAAACCGCGACATTGCGGCTCTTGTTGCGGCGGAATGAAAATAACGGCATGCTCTTCGTCGAGGGGTCCATGAGCGCCCTCGTCCTCCCTTATGCTTTGAGTGCGGGCAAGGTTCCCCCCGCAGCAGGCGCGCGTTGTGTGAGTTGGGTATGCATCCCTAATGCCACCAGGCCCCATGATAGTCAGAGGACCACCAGCATGCAATGGTTTCAGCAGGTCTACATAATAGTACAGGTCTCTGGCCAAAAACGCAACGCCTTTTTGGCCGCTGTGGAAAGATGCCTAGGACGCCTCACCGACGCGCAGCCCCTGCACCACGATGTTGACCTGCACAATCGGCAGCCCCATCATCGTTTCCACCGCTGCTTTGGCCCGCGCGATGGCTTCCTGCGCGACGTCACTGATGCGCGGGCCGTGCTCGACGATGACGTAGATGTCGATGATGATGCGCTCCCCCGCGAAGCGCACCTCAACCCCACGCGCATAGCGGTCGGCAGGTTGCAACTCTGCCGTGCCGAAGCGCAGGTGCTTGTCGGCGATGCCAGCAATGCCGGGCACCTCGGCTGCGGCGCGCCCAGCAACCGTGGCGATGGCCTGGGGCGACACCTCGATGGTGCCGCGCTGTGGGGCTGCCCCTGTGCCATTCGCCGTCGCGGTCTCATGCATACCCTGACCCCCGTTTCGCGTGCGTGCGCCATGCCGCCCGGACTTTTGCCGTGGCGCCCTTGCGAGAGCGCAGCGCACATGATATACTTGCAAAGTGCATCATAACATACGACAAGAGAGAGGTGAATATTGTGGCTGCTGGTCGCTGCGA
>JACDGC010000389.1 GCA_013815535.1 Ktedonobacterales bacterium | reverse complement strand
GGATCGTGGCGCTGAAGCTGCTGCGCAGTGGCAATCCCCTGGCCCCGGCCTCGCGGGCGCGCTTTGACCGCGAGGCGCGGCTGGCTGCCAGCCTGAGCCACCCTAACACCATCCGCGTGCTGGATTATGGCGAGACGACGCCCCCCAATAGCGCCGATTGGACGACGTGGATCTTTGATAGCGAAGAGCCCGTGAAGTTCATTTGCATGGAATATGTGGCGGGGCCGACCATGAAGCAACTGGTCAGGCGGATGGGGCCATGCCCCGCACCGTGGGTGCTGGCGGTGGCCCAGCAACTGGCGGGGGCCATCATGTCGGCCCATGCCTCGGGCATCATCCACCGCGACATCAAACCGCAAAATATTTTGTTGCTGGACACGACGACGCATGTGGTCACCAAACTGGGCGACTTTGGCATCGCCCGCGACCTGAATGGCAACACGCAAAGCACGCTCACCAAGACGGGACAGGTGCTGGGTACGCCCGACTATTTGGCTCCGGAGCAAGTGATGGGCGAGGCGGGTGGCCCACAGTCGGACCTCTATGCCTTGGGCATCGTCCTCTTCGAGCTTTTCACCGGACATCTGCCGTTCGAGGCGGAAACCCCGCTGGCGGCGGCATCGCGCCGGATGTTCGTGGATGCGCCATCGCTGCGCGTGTTCGTGCCGCAGATCGCGCCAGCGCTGGATCAGGTGCTGATGATGGCGCTGGCGCGCGAAACGGGCCAGCGCTTTCACACGGTGCGGGACATGGCCGATGCCCTGGACTGGGCGGCACGCGAGGCGGGCATCAGCCCCGATGATGCCTGGCCCTTTGGGCCGGATGCGCTGCCACTGACACGCGGTCTGGTGCCCGCCCCGGCTGGCCGATAACGTGAAACGCTGAATCAACGACTTTATACGCGAAGGAGTGGCTGAACCGATGAACGTCACCGACCGCGCCGCGCTGCTGGCGCGCTACGCTGAAGGCCCACAAGCACTCGAAGACGCGGTGGCTGCCGTGCCACAGGATGCGCTCGATCGGTCAGTGATCGCGGGGGAGTGGACACCACGGCAGATCGTTCACCACGTGGCCGATAGCGAGACGATGAGCTACATTCGCCTGCGCCGCTTGCAGGCGGAAGACCACCCAGTGATCCAGGGCTATGATGAGGCGGAGTTCGCGCGCAGGCTGCATTATGACCGCCCGATCGAGGCCGCGCTGGCGGTCGTGCGGGCGGTGCGGGTGGCCTCCGCTGAGTTGTTGGCGACGCTGAGTGAGGATGAGTGGGCACGCGAGGGCACGCACAGCGACAGCGGGCGCTACACCATGGACGATTGGCTGCGCATCTACGTCGCCCACTGCCATGACCATGCCGACCAGATTCGACGCGTGGCGGGCGCCTGAGGGGGCGACGATTATTTGAGGGGGAGGGGAGCGCGCAACGCGCCCTCGACCGCCGAGGTCAGACGGGTGAAGATGCCTTCACGCCACCCGGAGAAGCGGTTGACCCAGAAACGATCTTTGTTCAGCTCCGCCATCTCATCGGGGGTGATGGTAATGAGTTGCTTGTAGAGATCGTTGAACGCACGGATGCCTCGGTTCAGCGCGTCGATCTGGGCGAGCTCGGCGGTGGTGAAGGCCGACAAGGCGCGGGCCGGGAGTCTTTCCCAGCGCGAGAAGTCCCATTCGGGGAGCGGATAGCTCAGCAGGCCGCGTTCCGTCATGGCCGCCAGATGGTCGTTCGCATTCTTGCGTCCATCGGGGGTGTCGAGGGCGTTGATGGTCGTCCAAAAGTTTTGGAGCGCCGTGCGATTGGCCGTGACCTCCAACCTGAGGAGGGTGCGCGCGTTTTGGCTGATGCGCCGCTCTTCGGCAACGTCGCGCCGCAGATCCAGTTGGTGGGCCAACAGGGCGATCAACACGCCTGGCACGGCGGCGGCAATGAGCGTAAGCAAGGCTTCATTCATGCAATGAGACATCCTCGTGGCGTTTTTGGCTGGCACCAGCCTACCATAGGTTGATTCCCTGGTCAATGGGATGGCGCAATGATGGCGCAGACAACGCCACGGCCGCCTGCCATACGCTAGCCAATCGCTTGGGCTGGACCTCGCTGTTAGGTCAGGAACCAGGCTTGCCCGATATTTCGCCTTATGCCGCAGCGGCACGTTCCTGCGCGGTCGCCAGGATGTAGACAAATATGTCTGTCTGCGCGTTGGGGGAACCGTAGCCGCCGACGAGATACTTGGTGTAGATGATCTTCGACCCGTCGGGGGAGAACTGGGGCAGGAATTTGAACTTGCCGTCACTCGTGAGTTGGTGGCGGCCCGACCCGTCGAGATTCATCACCGCGATCTCCCATGGGATATTGTTCGGTCCCGGCGGAAAAGGACCGCTGGCGGTGGGCCGCATGTAGACGATTTGCGGCGCTGCCGTGAAGGGCTGGGCCACCGTGGTGGAACCGGAACAGCCTGCAAGGAAGGCGAATGATGCAACCTGACAGAGCAGTATGATTCGCACGATCCGTTGAACGTGGCTTAGCACCTGAGCCCCCTTTCGCTGATACGCGTATCGAGCTAGTGGAGATGGACGGTCGCACCAAGCCCCGTCTAGCAGAAGTATCAATGGCCGCTTACCCCGCATGCACCTTATTGAGCAGGCGGCGACGCGACAAGCGTCAGTTTGTGGGTCACTGGGCGATGAAGCGGGTGACAAGGGCAGCGGTGGCATCGGGTTGTTCGAGGTGCGGGGTGTGCGCGGCGTCGGGGATGATGGTCAAGTCGGCGTGTGGGATGGCACGCATCCCTGCCGTGACCACGGCACGCGGCACCAAAGGATCGTGTGCGCCCAACAGAAGATGGGTGGGCATGGTCAACTTGGGAAGGTCAGCCGCCAGCGTGTACCCCACCCCATGCAAGGGCAGCAAGCGGTGAAAAGCGGCCACCCCGCTCGCACGTTGGGTGGTGATGAGGCGGTCGAGGGTGGCGAGGGCCTGGGTCAGAGCGGGTGCCGCAGGGGGAGATGCGGTGAGGCGATGGCGCGCCCAGGCAAACACGGGCTGTGGGCTGAGGCGCGCCAGCCGCTCTGGCTCCACCGCGAAAAAAAGCCGTGCCCACGGGGCAACTTTGCCAGGGAAGCCCGCTGGATCTTCGAGAATCAAGGGCGACACCGCCGCAGGCCGCGCCGCCGCAACCGCCATGCTGACCATGCCCCCCAGGGAATGGCCCATCAGCGCACACCGCGCAATCGCCAAGTGATCCAGCGTGGCCAGCACGCCGTCACGCCACCAGTTCACCGCTGCCTCACCGCTGGTGCCTGTGAAGGGGATATTCGCTGAAAGACCCCAACCGGGGAGATCGATGGCGAGGATGCGCCGGGTCGCGGCGAGGCGTGTGATGAGCGGATGCCAAAAGATGGCCATGCTGCCGCGCCCATGCACCAGCACTAACGCGGGCAGGGCGGGATCGCCAGCCACCAGGCAATGCAGGGTGCCCCCGGCGAAAGGCAGGTCGTGCGCTGCCACCGCCACGGGCAGGTGCGCGAGCACCTGCGCCTCAGCAGCACGCATCTGGGTGAGATCAGCCATGAAGGGAGCCTCTTGTCGTGACGAGGTATGCGTGAGATGCTCTCTATTGATAACATGATTGAGAGCCTTTGCACAAATAGCGCCCGCGCATGGCATCGCCAGTGGTCCACATGCTACGATCCCAAAGAGCCAAATTTGGGCTGCATATCCCCATATTCTCATGTAGTAGATGGAGATGCTGACCGGTGCAACAGATCAGGAAATGGCTGCGGCGCGGCGACGCTGCCCCCACAGTTACCCTGCCCACCGCACTCGATCGCCCCTTTCGGGCGATTTTCTTTGATTGGGACGGCACAGCGGTGGTGGACCGCAAGGAAGATGCCTCGGCCTTCGCGCGCGTGGCCGAGGGATTGCTGCGCCAGGGCGTGTGGCTGGCCGTCGTCACCGGCACCAATTTTGGCAACATCAACCGCCAGCTTGGTCAGGTCGTCGCGCCGGGGCTGCGCCACCACCTGCTGATCTGCACGAACCGTGGCTCCGAGGTCTATGGCTTCGACAGCACCGGGGAGGCCGTGCGGCGCTATCTGCGTGTCGCCACCAGCAATGAGAATCAGAAGTTAGATGCGGTGACGGCAGCGGTTGCCCGCGAACTGCACGAAACATATGGGCTGCCCGTGGAGGTCATCGCAGATCGGCTGAACCGCCGGAAGGTCGACCTTATCCCCGTGGCAGAGTGGGCCGACCCACCGAAGGCACGCATCGGTGAACTGCTGCAAGCGGTGGAGGGCCGCTTGAACGCCGCGAACGTGCCAGGGGGCTTGCATGGGGTCATCCAACTGGGCGAGCGAGTGGCGCAGGCACAGGGATTGGATGCGCGGGTCACCAGCGATGTGAAGAACCTGGAGATCGGCCTGACGGACAAGGCCGACGCGGTGGCCTGGCTGGACCGCGAATTGTTGCAACCAGCGGGCATCCCCTGGCACGATGTGCTGATCGGCGGGGATGAATTTGGGGACATCGCGGGCTTTCCGGGGAGCGATTCGCGGCTGTGCGCCGCTAGTGCCGATGCCCCCGTGGTCTCGGTGGGCGTGGAACCGAACGGTGTGCCACCTGGGGTGGTGGCGCTGGGCGGTGGCCCCGCGCGCTTTCGCAGCCTCTTCGCGCGCCAGGTGGCCCTGCAC
>JACDGC010000388.1 GCA_013815535.1 Ktedonobacterales bacterium | reverse complement strand
GGTCAGGTCCACGAGTGCCAGCGTCTCGGCGATGCGCGTTTGCAGCGTTTGTCCCCGCAGGCCATAGAGCGACGCAAAGAACGCGAGGTTTTCGCGCACGCTCAGTTCGCTATAGAGGGCGCTGGCCTGGGTCATATAGCCGATGTGGCGGGCGACGCTGTGGTCGGGCATGGGGTGGCCCAGCACATGCACGGTGCCATCCGTTGGCTTGCCCAGCCCCAACAGCAGACGCAACAGCGTCGTCTTGCCCGAGCCATTCGGGCCGATCAGTCCAAATGTCTCACCCGTTGTAATGCTCAGCGAGATATCCTGGAGCGCCCGCACACGACCAAATGTCTTACTGGCATGCGCGACCACGACAGGCGCGGCCACAGCCGTTGCTTCGTTCATAGCTCATCCCTCCGCTGTTAATTGTTCGATCAATCAATGAATTCGCGCAAAAAAAGTACCCCCTAACTCGGTGTGGGATCGGGAGCGTAGGCGCGCAGGAACGCCTCCGTCAAGAATGTCGCCAATTGGGTGGCGTCGTAGCCCAGCAGCGTTTCATCCAGGCCAATGCTGCGCCGCAGATAAAAGAGGCCGATGCTGGCAAAGAAGGATTGCGCCATCAGCAATGGATCGGCAGCGCGCAAGCGCCCCTGCGCGATCTGCACACGCAGATAGGCGGTAAACGGATCGACCAGGGCCTTGAAGACGGCGTTCACGCGCCGCCCGCTTTCGGGCGCGTGCATCGTCTCAGCCACCAGGATGCGCATCACCAGAAAGAAATGCCCCTCTTGCATGATGCCACTGAGGCCGTGCACCAACAGCGGCAGCAATTGCGCGGGGGGCACGCTCGTCATGGATTCCAACGGCAGCGCCACCCGTGACACGGGCAGAAACTCATCGAGAATGGCACTGAACAAATCTTCTTTGTTCTTGAAGTAATGGTAGATCAGCCCCGGCGCGATCCCCGCTTTTTCAGCGATGTCGCGGTTGGTGGCCCCCTTGAAGCCTTTCTCCGCAAAGACGGGGAGGGCCGCCTCCATAATCTGTCGTCGCCGCTCTTCCGCTGCGGCTGATGGATTCGCCATGCGCGCACTCCTGTTTGACTGATCAATCAATAGTATACTCCCTGCGCACCCTTTCGTCAAGGGGCGCTGCGTCATCACCGTTTCATTATACCCGCGTGATCCACAGAACCGTCGCCAAAAACCAGACGCCAGCACAGGTCAGGCAAAAGTCTGACGAGCACGATGCGGCAATGAACACACGAAATGTATGCCCCGCAGCCCAGGCGAGAAATGTCCTGCGCCGACATGGTATGCTGAAGGAACGAAACGAGATGCAGGGGGCGATGAAGCGATGCGTGTGGATGCCTGGACATTGCGCGCGGTGGCAAGCGAGTTGGCCGCGATGCTGACGGGGGCACGCATCGACCCGATCATCGCCCCCACCCCACAGGCCGTGGCGATGGTCTGCTATCGCGATGGCCAGAACCGTTGGCTGTTGCTCTCGGCGCATCCACAGTTGGGGCGCGTCCACCTGTTGCCAGCCAAGCCGCAAAAATTGGTCGCCGAACCTTCCACCTTCGTGATGCTGCTGCGGAAATACGTCGAGGGCGCGCGCATCCAGGCGATTCGCGCGGTGCCCTGGGAACGCATCATCGAGATCGATGCGCGGCTGGGCGGGCCAGAGGGCCAGACCGTGACTTTGATCGCGGAGATCATGGGCAATCTCAGCAACATCATCCTGGTCGATGCCGACCGGATGATCCTCGGCGCGCTGCACCACGTCAGCCACGCGGTGAATCGCTATCGTGTCATCTTCCCTGGGCAACCATATCTGCCGCCGCCGCCGCAAACGCACACCGTGGCGGGCGTGGCCGTGCCGCGCTTACTAGCCCCAGCCATCACCGCTGCCAGCCTGAGCGAAGCATTGGCAGACGAAGCCCCCAATGGGCTCCTCTGGAAGGCCCTCGTCGGTCACGTGGCGGGGCTGAGCCCCGACATCGCGCAAGAGGTCGTGTGCCGCGCTCAGGGCAATCCACAAACGGAGATTGCCGCCGCCACGCCCGCCCCTGTCGCCGCCGCCCTGCGCGACCTCGCCATCCGCGCGGAACGGGACGACTGGCAGCCGACGGCGATCATGAACGCGGAAGGGGCGATCACTGATGGGGCGTTGTGGCCACCCTGCGTGGGGGCCGACCGCCCGCAACGCCCAGCAACAAGCGTCAACGAATTGCTGGCGACGCTTTTCGCCGCGCGTGAATGGGGCGCTTCCATCGAGAGCGCCAGCGGCGACCTGCGTCGCACCCTCAAGAACGCTCGCGACCGCCTCACCAAAAAGCGCACCATCCTGCAAGGCGAGTTGGATGCCCTCAACGCCGCCGATAGATTGCGGCACGAAGGTGAAATGCTGCTGGCCTTCGCCACCGACATTCCCGAAGGGGCCACGAGCTTCGCCGTGCCCGACCTGGGCGATGGCGCGCCGCCACTCACCATCACGCTGGACCCGCAACACACCACCATCGAAAATGCCAATGCGCGCTTCACGCGCTACCACAAGATGCGCCGCGCCGCTGAGGCCATCCCCCCGCAACTGGCGGCAACGGAGATCGCGCTGGCACAGGTGGCGCAACTGCTGACCGACCTGGACCTAGCGGATACGCTGGCCGACCTCGCCCACGTGCGGGCCGAGGTGGCCGAGGCGCGCCTGGGCGCGAAAGAGCGCCCCGATGCCGCACCCAAAAAGAAGAAGCCCACAGGTGGCAAGCCGCAAAAGGGCAAGACGCCGCCGAAGCCGCGCCTGGGCGGCGATCCACTGCGCTTCACTTCGCCGGATGGCCTGGTCATCTATGTCGGCAAGAACAGCCACCAGAATGAATATGTGACCTTCGACCTGGGAACAGGCGGCGACATCTGGCTGCACGCACGCGGGATACCCGGGGCGCATGCCATCATCAAAACCGGGGGGCGTCCGGTGCCCCCCACCACCTTAGATTTCGCGGCCAGTCTGGCGGCGTGGTTCAGCCAGTCACGCACGGCGGGCAGCGTGCCCATCGACTACACCGAACAACGGCTGGTGCGCCACCTAAAAGATGGTGGGCCAGGAATGGTGACCTATAGCAAAGAACACACCATCCCCGCGACCCCCCGTGACCCCGCCAGCAAGGGCTGAACGCGAACGCAGCCAATGGCGCTCTCCTCCCCCAAAAAATTTCTGATCGGAGCCATGAATGATGTCACTTGCTTCTGGGTTGCCCCGCGATCTCGGTGGGGGCTTGCTCTTGCGCCAGGCGACGGCGGCGGATGTCGAAGCGTTGGTGCAATTCAACGGAACGGTGCACGCCGAAGATAAGCCCTTCAACACGGCAGTGGCCGCGATCAGCCGTGAGGGGTTGGCGGGCCAGCACCCCACCCTTGGGCCATCTGACCACCTCATCGTCGAAGCCACCCCAACCGGGGAAATCGTCTCGTCGATCCAGTTCATCCCGCAGACGTGGAGTTATGCGGGCATTCCCTTTGGCATTGGGCGCATCGAGGCGGTGGGCACGCTGCCCGAATATCGGCGCAAAGGGCTGGTGCGTCACCAGATGGATGTCGCGCACCAGTGGGCGGCTGAACGCGGGCACCTGGCAACCTTCATCACGGGCATTCCGTGGTATTACGCGCAGTTTGGCTACGAGCAGGCGGTCGTCTTTCGCACAGGGCGTACCATCTTTCCCGCGCTCGTGCCTCCACTGCCAGAGGGGCAAACGGAACCCTTTCACGTGCGCGCGGCAACCACTGCCGATGTGCCCTTCATCGCCGCCCGCTATGCCGCCGCGACCCAGCGCTATCTGCTGACGACCGTCTATAGTGCTGACCTGTGGCGCTTTGACATGACGGGGCGCGACCCTGCTTCGTTGGCCGCCGTGACAATGGCGATCATCGAAACGCCAACGGGCGAGGCAGTGGGCTGGTTAGAGCACAGCAACGAACTGTTTGGTGGCAACCTTTCGACGCATAATTTCGAGATCATCCCCGGCGTGTCGTGGTTGGCGGTGACGCCCAGTGTGCTGCGCCACCTGCTCGCGGTTGGCCAACAGATGGCAGCGCCCACGGGCCAGCCGTTGCGGCGGCTGTCGTTGCGCGGCGAGGCGCATCCCGCATTCCAGGCCTTCCCCGAACGGTTCATCGCCATGCACCGCGCGAATTGGAACGCGTATATGCGTGTGCCCGACATCGCGGCGTTTTTGCGCCACATCACGCCTGCCCTGGAAGAACGATTGGCACGCTCGGTCGCGGTTGGGCACACCGGAGCGCTGACGCTGCACTGGTACCGCGACGGCGTGCAGCTGACATGGGAACAGGGGCGTCTGGTGGGAATCGAGCCCTGGCAGCCGCCGCGCCCCGAAAACGGCGACGCGGCCTTTCCAGAGCTGACATTTTTGCGGCGGCTCTTTGGTTGGCAAACCCAGGAAGAATTGGAAGCGGGGTTCAATGATGCCTTCAGCGCCAGCCCAGAGGTGCGCGTGCTGCTGAACATCCTCTTCCCCAAGGAGCCATCGTACATTCGCTCGGTGTCATAGGGCCGAGGACGCGCACACGGCCCGATACCTCGTGAAGGAGCACGTTTATGGAAAGCCCATATGTCATGACGACGCCGCGCTTGCAACTTTATGCGCCATCATGTGGCGACATTGACGCCCTGGTGCGGGGCGAACGCGACAC
>JACDGC010000387.1 GCA_013815535.1 Ktedonobacterales bacterium | reverse complement strand
GGGCGGGCGTGCCCTCGGCTTCGGCCCCAAGGACGGCCAGAGTTGCTGCGGCATCGCTTTCCATCGTAACGGAAGCCGTGCCATCTGTCAAATGTTGCATCATCCAGTCCTGCGCTTTGTCGCGCAGCAGGCTGCGTTCGATGGAGAGCCGCTGTGACGGGCGCAACTGATTCAACCGCATGCGTTTCGACGCTGGCGAGGTTTGGTTATAGGCATCGATAACCTCTTGGATTTCCTGCGGTGTCACCTCCATGCCTTCGCGCTCGGCCAGCAATTCCAACGCGCGGCGCTGTTTGATGCGCCGAATCGCTTCGGGTTGGAGCTCCTGACGATATTCATCGGCATTTTTGCCCATCAGTTGCAGGTAGCGGTCCAGATCGATGCGTTCGCGCGAGAGCATGTTTTGCATGTCTTGCAGGATGTCTTCGGTTTCGGCCTCGATCAGCACCTGGGGCACGGGCAGCGTGAGCCGTTCGATCAGGTCGGCGATCAGTTTGTCTTTGAGTTGACGCAGGGCGGTGTTGGTGCGCGAGAGGGTGAGGTCTTTGCGCACGTCTTCGCGCATCAGTTCCTCGGTGTCGTATGGGCCGACCTTCTTGAGGAAGTCTTCATCGACGGCGGGCAGTTCCTTGACCTCGACCTTGGTGAGGGTGACGGTGTAGTTGGCGGGCTGGCCAGCCATCTCTTCCTTCGCATAGTCGGCGGCGAGGGTGGTGGTGAACTCTTTGGTTTCGTCCTCGCTCATGCCGACGATCTCTTGATCCATGCCGATGAAGAGGCCGGTGCGATCCTCCACCAGGGTGAACTCGTGGTCTTTGAGATCGCTGATGGTCTTGTCGCCGACGACCAGCTTGAGGTCCACCGTGACCCGGTCGCCCAGCGCGGCGGCGCGGTTGGCTGGCACCCAGTCGGCCATGCGCTCGCGGGCATTGTCGATGACGCGGTCGATGTCTTCATCGGCCACGGTGACGGCTTCTTGCGCTTCGCGGATGTCGTGGTAATCGGCCAGTTCGCCGCGCGTCAGCACGGGCACCGTGACGGTGACATCTTGCTCTTGCCCTTCGCTCAGGTCATGCACGTGCACATGGGGTCGCTGGAGGAGGGTGAGTTGTTGCTCGATGGCGGCGGTGTCGATGGCGGCTTCGACCAGCGTTTCGATGGCGGCTTCATACAGATAATTCCGGCCATAGAGGCGCTCGACCATCGCGCGTGGCGCGTGGCCGGGGCGGAAGCCGGGGATTTTTTGCGTCTGCGCTAACCGCTTATAGACTTTTTCGGATTCTTTTTCGATGCTGGCCCAGTCGACCTGCACATGAAACGCGGCGTCGCTTGTGGGCGTCGTCTCGACTGTGACGTTCACAGGATATCTCCTCCGTGGCAAAAATGGGATGTTGTATCAGCTCATGGGCCTCATGCGCACGTAGCATCAGCATCGTGCCGGGGGAACATGTCAGCTTTTTAGGTGATCTTCTCTCATTATAGCACGCATTGCGCCGAAATCGCCGCGCCACAGCAAAGGGGCCACGTTATCTGTAACGTGACCCCGGTGGTGGGCGATGCGGGACTCGAACCCGCACGTCTTGCGACACCAGATCCTAAGTCTGGCCTGTCTGCCAATTTCAGCAATCGCCCAAAAGACCAAGATTGCAGGTGTCTGGGTGACACGTGCTGCTGGAAATATGCTTTAGGACTGTTTGGCATCCTGGCGCATTTCGCACGTTCAGTATATGGCAATTTCGCGCGCAGTGCAAGGGTGGGTGTGCGGACCCCAAGTGCCTGGACGCAGGCTGACTTGAGGCGCTGCCAACCGCGTGAATGATTTTTCAGTCGAACGTTCTTGCTCTGGTGCGGTTTATCGAATGGTTGGTTGTGGGTATGGGTGGCCTCAGTGACTGCGGAGGAGCAACATCACGAACGTCGCAATCAATGCCCCCAATATGAAGCCACTTGTCGCTGTGAGCGCGGCATAGTTCATGTATTTTCGGGAGACCAATTGCACACGCTGTTGCAGCTGCTCATTGAGGGCTTTTTCGAGCGTTGGGTGCTCTTCTAGCAGTGTGATGATCTTTTGCAGATCGTTGGCTTCTGCGAGCAGGTCACTCGTTGGCACCCCTGCGGCTGTGGCCCCACTGCTTCGCTCCGTTTCGGCATTCTGGCTGCTGTGGCCTTCGACCGACGCGGGCCAAGCCATCCGTGCGACTGTCAATGCGTTCTCTGCCATTTAACTTACGATCCTTTCGCGTGGTGTGGTTGGTTGTTGGCTCTGGTCGCTTTGCAGATAGAGGACATCGTGATCGGGCTGTTCGAGAACGTCGGGCTGATGCACGAGATAGAGATTGGGTCGGTTGGTTTTTAGTGGGCCATGGCGATCGATCTCTTGCAGATAACTGGTGATAAAGTATTCATTCGCCTTGTCGCCGATGGCGGCGTAGCGGTCCAGCGCCTCTAAGAAGTGGTGTTTCGCCGTCGCGTAGTCCCCTTCTGCGCGGGCGTGGATGCCGAGGAGTTGTTGGTGATCAGCCGCTTGTTTCCTCAGCAGATGCAGCATGTCGAACTTCTTTTCTTGCTGGGCCGAGCTTTGTTGCCATATTCCCACGCCCAGTGTTCCCACCGCAGCGATAGCTAGCAATGCCGCAGACAGCGCTTCGATCAATTGCATCCATCACCTTAACTGCGTGTTCTGAGATCCCCCGGCGTGCTGGGCAGGGCTATTTCACAGTCTCTTTCAAGTATAGCGTGGTGCCCCAAAATGCCGATTGAGGAACGGGCCGCGTCCTTTCAGCCATCAAGCACTGCCAAAGTGAGGTGGCGGAGGCGCGTGGGGTCGATGACGACCTCGATCTCGGTGATGTGATCGCGTGTGATGGTGAATTTGAGCACGAGGAATAAGCGCCCGTGCCGGGTCACAATGACCCCCACCGAGCCGTCCACCAAAGCTGGCAACGCTTCTTGGGTGCGCCCAGTGCCGCGCAAGCCCCCCTGAGCAATCTGCCTCGCGACCTTTGGCGCGCCATGAATCTCGATGGGGGCTCCGGAAGCGGCGCGATGGCCAGGACGGAACACGACATCGGGGTCGAGCAGTGCAAGCAGCGCGGTGAAATCCCCGGCGTGCGACGCTGCCAGGAAGGCCTCCACCACCGACCGATTGTGCGCGAGGTCGGCTTCAGGGTGCGCGGATGTTCCCCGCAGACGGCGGCGCGCACGGCTGGCAAGCTGACGCGCGGCAGTTGCGGAACGGCCCACGATCGGGGCGATTTCCTCGAAGGGTACGTCGAAGAGATCATGCAGCACAAAGGCGATCCGCTCGGCGGGGGCCAGCCGGTCGAGCACCACAAGCAGGGCCAGCCCGACCGACTCGGCCAGCAGGGCCTCCTGCTCTGGGTCGCTCCCCCTTTCGTGGTCGGCAATGTGTGTGTCCAGCGAGTCTTCGCGCCGCGACGAGCGCGCGCGCAGGTGGTCGAGACACACCCGCGCGATCACGGTCGTCAGCCATCCGCTGAGGTTCTCGATGCTGCTGGTGGCGGAGCGGCTGAGGCGCAGCCAGGATTCCTGCACCGCGTCCTCCGCCTCGGCGAGCGAGCCGAGCATGCGATAGGCCACCGCCCGCATGTGGGGCCGCTCGACTTCAAATCGTTCCGCTAACCAGTCCAGCTCATCCATTGGTCACATTCCTGCGTCGTGTTGCGTCATACTCATGACGAGCGAAACCCACCCAATGTGACAAGCAGACCGACTCGCAGGGGGGGGCCGTCATGACCACAACCGGGGTGATTGGCATCCCGATTCAGCAACAGTTTCGAGGAGCTATTGAGATGAGCACGATGAAGATCAAATTGACCAGGATCTATGTGGACGACCAGGAGAAAGCGCTGCGTTTATACACAGACGTCCTGGGGTTCGTGAAGAAGGCCGATTTCACGCAGGGGCCTTTTCGGTGGCTCACCGTGGCCTCAGCCGAGGAGCCAGACGGCACGGAGTTGCAGCTTGCCCTCAATGACAATCCTGCTGCCCAGGCCTACCAGCAGGCAATGTTCGCGCAGGGTCAGCCTGCCACCATATTCTATGTGGATGACGTGCAGCACGAATATGACCGCATGCAACCGCTCGGCGCGGAGTTCACCATGCCACCAACCAAGGTGACTGGCTCGACCATCGCCATGCTGAACGACACCTGTGGCAACCTGATCCAAATTGCCGCGCTCGACCGCTGGCAGAGCTGACCCCACTGCCCCGTGTGGGTTGGCAAGGTGGCAGTTGCGTGCGCTGGCGGCATGGGATGTGGCCCGCATTGATGCAGTATGGATGACTGGTACGCCCTCTTTTGCGGCGGTCATTCAGCGTCCTTAGGTCCGCCGGGAGCCACCGTTTCAGCCATCACCAGATAGGCAACAGGTGAAAACGCACCAGGCGACTGGCACAGCGGCGCGATGTCTGGATATGCTCCAACATTGCGCCGCTTGTTTTGCCATGTTGGCACATTGCGCTCACCCCCCAATAAGCGATTGCGCCTATGCTCACATCGTTGGGGCTTGGCCTTCCAGCCTTGCGTGCGCTGTGCTTTACGCGAACTCGATACTGTTGGCGAACTAGCGACTAAGCGGCGAGGGTGGCAGGACATGAGGTGATATCTTCAAGGCAGGAAGAAAACTTGGTACCACTCCGCCTGAGAGGATGAAACCGATGAGTTTACCGCCGTC
>JACDGC010000386.1 GCA_013815535.1 Ktedonobacterales bacterium | reverse complement strand
GCCCCCGCTGCGGTCATTCCGCCGCCCGCGCCCGTCGTCACTCCTGCACCAACCCCACCACCTGCTGTCGTCGTGGAAGAGGCCCCCGCCGTCGCAGAAAAGCCCCGCCCGCGTCGTCGGCGTGCCACCCCCACCGAAGCGGGCGACGCTCCCAAAAGCGAATAACGGAAACGACGCGCCACCACATCAACATTTTGTGATGCAGTGACGCGTCGTTTGGCCGCCAATGGCCATTACACCGCGACGCTGGCTGGGGCACCGATGGCGCGCAGGCGGCTGTAGCGATGATCAAGCAGCACCCCCGAGGGCAGCGCAACGAGTTGTGCCAGTTCCTCGCTGAGCGCCGCGCCCAAGGCCTCCGCCGTGGCGCGATGGTCGCGGTGCGCGCCGCCCAGTGGCTCGCGGATGATGCGATCAATCAGCCGCAGCTCCAGCAGGTCCGCCGCCGTGATCTTCATCGCCTCAGCGGCCTGGGGGGCATAATCGTTGCTTTTCCAGAGGATCGAAGCTGCGGCCTCGGGCGAAGCGACGGTGTAGACGCTGTTTTCCAACATCAGAATGCGGTCACCGACACCGATGCCCAAGGCGCCACCGCTGCCACCTTCGCCGATGATGGTGCTGATGATAGGCACCCCCAGCACCGCCATCACCTGCAAGTTTTCTGCGATGGCTTCGGCGATGCCGCGCTCTTCCGCCGCCAGATTCAGAAACGCGCCTGGCGTGTCAATGAAGGTGAGCACGGGGAAGCCAAAGCGCTCAGCATGCTGCATCAACCGCAACGCCTTGCGATAGCCCTCGGGGTGGGCCATGCCAAAGTTACATTCCATGCGTTCTTTGGTGTCGCGGCCTTTTTGGTGGCCAATGACCATCACCGTGCGCCCCGCGAAGGTGGCCATTCCGCCGATGATGGCGCGGTCGTCGCCAAAGCGTCGGTCGCCGCGCATCTCGAAAAAGTCAGGAAACAAGAAGCGGATGTAATCCGAAGTATAGGGGCGATCCTTGTGGCGCGCCACCTGCACACGTTGCCAGGGCGTCAAGCGCCCATAGACATCGGCGGTCGCGCCAGCCAATTCGCGCTCCAGCGCCGCGACCTCTTCGGGGCGGGCCTTGTCGCCGCGCTTACGCAATCCCCCGATGCGGCGGTCGATCTCGGCCAGGGGCTTCTCGAAATCTAAATCATAGCTCATCAGATCGGCTCCTTCTCATGCCCTAGCGCTTGCCCGCGTATAGTTTCAGCAGGTGGGTCAGCGTCACTTTCATCGAGCGACGATCCACAATCATGTCGATCATGCCGTGGGCCAACGCGAACTCGGAAGTGTCAGTGTCGGGCGGCAGTTTTTGGTGGATGGATTGCTCGATGACGATGGGGCCAGCGAAACCGATGAGCGCCCCCGGCTCAGCGATGATGACATCGCCCAACATGGCATAGCTGGCGGTGACACCGCCCGTGGTTGGGTCGGTCAACACCGAGATGAAGGGCTGCTGCACCGTGCGCAACCGCGTGAGCGCCGCTGAGGTCTTGGCCATCTGAAAGAGCGAAAAGAGGCTCTCCTGCATGCGGGCGCCGCCCGAAGCCGAAAAGATGATGACGGGGCAGCGTCCCTCCGCCCCGCGCTCGATGGCGCGCGTCAGCCGCTCACCGGCCACCGTTCCCATCGAGCCACCGATGAAACGGAAATCCATCACGGCCAACGACACGCGATGGGTGCCGATGGCGCCCATGCCCGCGATGACCGATTCGCTGATGCCAGTTTTGGCCCGTGCCTCATCCAGCTTCTCGGCATAGGCGACGTTGCGGCTGCTGAAGTGCAACGGGTCAGCAGAACGCAAATCATCATCCATCCATTGAAAAGCGCCATAGTCATCCACCAGACTTTCAACGCGCTCTTCGGCGGTCAGACGAAAGTGGTAGCCGCACTCTGGGCAAATCTTTTGCGTCTTTTCCAAATCACGGGTAAAGAGCATCTTGCGGCATTTTTCGCAGCGCGTGGCGACGTTGGCGGGGGCCAGCTTGGTCGCGCCAGAGGCCGCTCCATTGAAGGTCCCGTTGCCATTCGTCTCTGGCTGATGCATGGTGGGGTGCTCCTACCTGATGGGGTGCGTCACCCGGCAAAACGCGTTGCCAGGGAACATATCACCCCCATCTTCGCTGATCTGCGCGCATTCGTCAAGGGGGCAAGACACCAAGGCAACAAAAATCCGCTATTCGCATAGAAAAAACACGGAAGTGCCGTCTGCTGTGGGTGCCGCGTTCCGAAGGGTGCCCTCATGCTTTATCATGACTGGGGGGAATGCAGCAGCAATCCCGCTCGATACGAATGTCCCTCTCCCACTGCAGGCTGAGAGGAGCGCCACCACTACGCCTTACCCTGGATGCGCCACACGCAAGGAAAAGAAAGGCAGCAATGACCCGATGGAAACACCTGGATGGTACTTGGACGAACGAGCCTATGCTGGCAACGAACATCTTGACCCCACCTACGTGCCAGGGTATGACCGCAAAGCGAGCACGGACCCGACAGAAGATGTGACGGCGCTGGTGGCAGCGGGCTTGCACGCGACCCATACCCTGATTGACCTGGGGGCGGGTACGGGCACTTTCGCCCTGGCGGTGGCCCCCTTGTGTCGCCGCGTGATCGCCGTGGATGTGTCACCAGTGATGCTGGCGCTCTTGCAGCAAAAAGTCGCCGCACAGCAGATCGCGAATGTCGAGGGGGTGCCAGGTGGGTTTCTCACCTATCAGCACCAAGGCGAACTGGCCGATTTCGTCTATTCACGCCATGCCCTCCATCATCTCCCCGATTTTTGGAAGGCGCTGGCCCTCCAACGAATCGCTGCCATGCTGAAGCCTGGGGGGGTGTGCTATCTGCGCGACTTGGTCTTCGCGTGCGAACCTGGCGAAATCGCGCAGGTCATCGCCGATTGGCTCGCGGGAGCAGCGGCCCAGGCAGCGGATGGGTGGACGCGCGCCGAGCTTGAAACGCACATCCGCACCGAGTATAGCACCTATACCTGGCTGCTTGAACCGATGATCGCGCATGCGGGTTTCCAGATCCACCACACCCAGCGAGATTCCCCCATCTATGCCACGTATACTTGTATAAAGAAGGCATAAAACGCCTATGGTATATCAGGAAGTCTGTGGCGACACAACAGACGCCTAGTGAGGAAAGGACAACATTTCATGGCAACGCTTCGCATCGCGGTGCTCGGCGCAGGCAACATCGGGGGCACGCTGGGGCGCAAGTGGACCAAGGCCGGGCACACGGTCGCTTATGGCGTGCGTGACCCGCAGAACGCGGAGGCGCAGACGCTGCGCCAATCGGGTGCCAGCGTCACGGTGGGCACGGTGGCAGACGCCTTGGGGACCGATCCACAGGTGATCCTCTTCGCCATCCCCGGCGGCACGATGGAGGCGACCATCGCCACCCACGCCGCGCAGATCAATGGCCGCACCGTCATCGACGCGGCGAACCGCCTGGGTGGAGGTGGCCCCACGGATAGCTTCGCCAATTTTCAACAACAGACGCCCACGGCCCAGGTCTATCGTGCCTTCAATACGTTGGGCTGGGAGAACTTCGAGAATCCTGTGTTCAATGGCATGCAGGGGGATCTCTTCTTTGCTGGGCCAGAGGGTGACTCGCTGGCGCAGGTGGAGCAATTGATCAGTGATGTGGGCTTGCGCCCCATCCGCCTGGGAGGCACGGATCAGATCGGTGCCGTCGACGCCTTACTGGGCGTGTGGTTCACCCTCTCGAAAACGCTGGGGCGGCACCTGGCCTTCAAGGTGCTGAGCGACGCCAGCAATTAGCTGCCAACCGTCTATGAAGCGCCAGGGGGTCTGTTCTATCAAGATAGAACAGACCCCCTGGCTTGAGGATGCAGGCAATGTGAATGCTAGCGCGCGCGGCGCGTCACGGCGAAGCCAAGGCCACCCAGCGCGACCAAGGCCAGCGCACCCAGACCAAACCACAGGGCCACAGGCAAACCAGTGGTCGTGGCCGTCGGTGCCACGCCCGTCTGCGGCTGGCCATTGGGGATGCCATCGGCAACGCCAACAGCGAACTTGAAGACCGTCGCGCCCGTGCCACCGACCTCGCCCAGGGCGAAGACGCTGGTCACTTTGTTGGCGGCCAATGTCGCGGGCTGCGAAACCTTGGTGCTCGTGTTGAGCAACGTCACATCAAAGATGTACGCGCCAGCAGGCACGTGCAAATAATCGCTCGCGCTCTGGAAGGCGAGGTTGGGGATGACGGTGTTGCCACCCGTCGCCACCGCGACCGGGCCAGCATTGTCTGAGAGGTGATAGACGCGCACCTTGGCCTTGTCGGGCACAACGGTGTTGTCATCAGCGAAAGCGACCAGCGCGGGCGTGACCGCCGGGTTGGTGTTGCCGATCGCTGCGACGGTGTAGAGTTTGCCATCCGCCACGGTGACGGACTGCTTGATGACGGCCTTGCTGATATCCATGCCAAAGGGAACAACCGCGATTTCATGCGGGCCAGCGGGCAGCGAGATGTAGTCTGTGACCGTACCAAACTTGAAATCGGGCAATGCTTTGGCGCCATCCACATAGACATCCACTTCGGGGGCGGCAGGGGCGGCGTGCACCACCCGCACATGGCCCGTGCCCGCCGCGTGGGCGGCGCTTTGGCCCAGCGTCAGGCCCAAGGCCAGCACGCACATCAGGGCCGCAACACAGCGC
>JACDGC010000385.1 GCA_013815535.1 Ktedonobacterales bacterium | reverse complement strand
CTTATACCCCACCGCTTATCTGCTGCTGGTGGCGGAAAAAGCGGCCATCCCTTTTTATCGCGCGGTTGGCTTCAAGGAAGGCGGCGATGTGTACTATCGCTGGGAGCGGTAAGAGGCACGGTGGTTCCCCCAAATGGCCTACCGACGCGGAGTGGTCGCAAAAGATGGATATACTGAGGCCAGAATGCAGATTACATCCATCACGCTCGAAAACATCAAGAGCTACCGCCGCGCGGTGATCCACCTCAGCCCCGGGACGACCGCCATTCGCGGGCACAACGGCGCGGGCAAGTCGACTCTGGTGGAAGCTATCGGCTATGCGCTCTTTGACTTCCTCCCCTATTCCCCCGCCGCGCGCTTCATCCGCGAAGGGGAAAAGGTGAGCAAGGTCGTCGTGGGCTTCATCTCCGCACTGGATGAGCGGCTCTACGAGGTCGAGCGGCGCTGCGTCATCAGCGGCTCGGCGGCGTGGTTCGTGGTTGACCCAGAACTGCGGCACAAAGTGGTGGAGGGCAAAGACGACACTCTCGCGTTCCTGCGGTTGCACCTGGGCGTGCAGACGACGCTCCCTTTATCGGACCTCTTTGACAATGCCATCGCCGTGCAGCAGGGCACCTTCACCGCCGACTTCTTGGGGACGGCAGCCGTGCGGCGCAAGAAGTTCGACGCGCTCTTGCAGATCGAGGAATATCGCCAGGCCGCCGATAATCTGCGCGACACCGTGAGCCATCTCAAAGACACCCTGGCCACCCACGACCACGCCATCGCGGCGCTGACGGCGCGCACCATGGAGGTGGAGACGTGGCGTCAGGGGCGTGCCACCCTGACCACTGAGCGCGTGGCGACGCTGGAACTGATCGAGCATCTCACCACCCAACGCGAGGCGGTGAGCGCACGCATCCAAGTTGCGCAACGCCGCCGCGACGAATTGGCCCAATTGCAAGGGGAGCGGGATCGCGCACACGCCGCGTGGGAACTCGCCACAGCACACCATGCCCAGGCACAAGCCGAAGCCGACCGTGCCGCTGCGGCACAGGCTCGCTGCGCGGCGACACATGACGACTATCAGCGCCACACTGCTGCCCAGGCCGATCTAGCCCGCGCCCAAGTGGATGCCCGCCTCCTCAATGAGCACCAGTTGGCCCACACCAAGGCCGAGCATGCCCTGCACGAGCACGCGCAAGCGCTGACGCGTGCCACCGAGCAGCTGCACACGGCCCAGGCTGCCGCCGATGTCGCCGCCAGCCTCATCCCCCACGTGCAACGTCAAGGCGAGATGGAGGCTCAGATCGCTGCCGCCAAGGAAGCCCACAACCGCTTGATCCAGCTTCGTGCTGACCACCACGAGGCAGTGAGTGATCAGGCAGCAATCAAGCGCGAAGCGCAAGCGACCGATGCGGATATCGCCCAACTCACCGCGCGCGAACCGCTGGCGCGCGAACTCACCGAACGGGCCGCCAGATTGAGCGCGCTGCAAAGCGCCGCCGCAGCCCGGGCCGAGCGTCAGAAGCGCCAAGCCACGCTGCGCGACCACCTGAGCCGCCAACGCGAGGCGGTGCAGCGTGCCGCCGCCGCGCTGCACGCGAGCGAAACCCAGTGGCAGGCAGCGCAAGCCGCCCACACGGCCAGCACCGAGCTGCCTGCGCGCGAAGCAGCGCTCGCCACGCTGACCACCAAGGTGGCGCTGCTCAAGGCGGAGATTCACCAGACCGAAACTTCGCTGCATTCCGCTGAAAATGGCCACTGTCCCTTCCTGAAAGAGCCATGCCAAAACCTGAAGCAGCGTGGCATTCGCAGCCTGGATGTCTTTTTTGGCGATCAATTGACGCTCCTGGGTGGGCAGTTGCATCCGCTGGAGGCCCAGCAGGCAGCGCTGACGCGTGAGGTCGCCGCGATGCGCCAGCACCGCAATCAGGCTGAGCGATTGGATGAATATGCCCAGCGCGTCGCCCAGGCCCGCGCCGACCACGCCGAACAAACGGCGGATCTGCATCGGCTACTGGATGAACAAGCCACCCTCGCGCATGATGAGCAGGGTGCCGCGACCCTGGCGGCCGATCTCCGTGCCGCTAACCAGGCAGTTGAGGAGAGCACCCGCGCTGACCGCGACTGTGCGCGGCTGCCAACGTTGCACGCCCAACGTGCCGCGCTCACAACCCGCTTGCACCAATGCGAGCAGCGGCTCGCGGCCCTCGCGAGTGACATCAGCGCTGCCGAAGCGCGCGCCGCCACCCGCGCCACCCTCACGGATGCATTAGGCGCGCTGGGCAATCCACGCGAGCGCTTGGCCATTGCCACCGCAGCCGCGCAAAAGATACCCGACATCGAACGCGAGATCGCCAGTCACACCGCCCGCCACGCCCGCGCCACCACCGCCGTCGCTGAGGCGCTGGCGCAACTGGCCCCCTTCGCGGGTTTAGATGCCCGCGTCGCCACGCTGCAAGCTGCCCTCGCCGCGTCGAAGGCGGCGCATGATGACTTTCTGCGCCACGAAGCCGAAGCGCAGCAGTTGCCGGAACGACGCCAGCGCGCCACCCTCACCCAAGCCGCTGTAGATGCCACGGCGGCCACGCTCGCCACGGCCACCACGCACTATGATGCTGCGGCACAGTCCCTGGACGTCACCGAGCTTGACCGGCTGGCCGGCGAATTGCACGACCTGGATGACCACGTGGCGACCAACCGCGAGCGCGCACGCCAACATAAAGAGGCCATTGTGGCACTGGAGCGCCAACTCACCGAAGCTGAACGGTGGCTGACCGAGTTAGCCGACGTCCAGTCGCAGCGCGGCGCGACCGAGGCAACCTTCAGCCTGCTGCACTATTGCCGCGATACGATCAAAGAGGCTGGGCCGTTCGTCATGCGCGCGCTGCTGCGCGAGATCTCGGCGACGGCGAACCGCATCTTTGGCGAGATCATGGGCGACCGTTCCGCCACGCTCACTTGGCAAGATGACTATGACATCACCATCCGCAACGGGGCATATGAGCGCCACTTCGCCCAACTGAGCGGTGGAGAGCAAATGAGCGCGGCCCTGGCCGTGCGGCTGGCGCTGCTGAAGACGCTCACCCGCGCCACCATCGCCTTCTTCGACGAACCCACACAAAATATGGATGATGAGCGCCGTGCCAACCTCGCTGGGCAGATTCGCCGTGTGACGGGCTTCGAGCAACTGCTGGTCATCAGCCACGACGACACCTTCGAGGAAGGGCTAGACGCCGTCATCCGCGTGCGCAAGGACGGCGGCGAATCTCAGGTGGAAAGCGATCCGGGGGCCATGCTGCCTGCCCCGCTCATCCCCTTCCCCACCGCGCTCAGCGCTTGACAACCGCCCCGATGGATGGCATACTATCCGTGTCCCTATGCTGCCATAGCTCAGCGGATTAGAGTGGATGTCTTCGAAACATCAGGTCGTGGGTTCGAATCCCACTGGCAGCACCCCCTTTATTCTTGCTGGTTATTCCATTTCTCTAGATATGCGATTGCAGCCAGCAAATGGTCTCTGCTTTCATAAGCCAGTCCGATAAGCGTATTACATCCAGTGCATAAAAGGTTTCGCACTTGGCCCGTCGTGTGATTGTGATCAACTACTAACCGAGTCTCTTTTCTGCAAATGGCACATCTCCCCTTCTGATCTCGCTTCATTTCTTCAAGTTGCTCCACAGTTAAACCATAATGGCTTCGTAGAAAGTGCTTCATCATGTAATCTGGCTCTCTTTCGTGCCGCAAGCGTCTATATTCTGCATAGCACATTTTGCAGATGGCCTTCCTGCCAGAGAAGGTCGAACGATCGAGAGGGAAATCTTCTATAGGTTGCTCAATAGAGCATTTGCTACAAACGAGTGTTGATGTCATTTGTCTTCTTGTTGGTCGGTTTGTACTCCCTGGTACAGATTTTGATAATCGGCTCGGTAGAGGCTTCCCATCAGCAAGTTGCTTTCTCCTTTCATAAATACAGGCTTTGCATGTCCCTTGGTAGCCTGACGCTCGCTGCACGCTTCGAATATACTCCTCGATAGGCTTTTCAATGCCACAGCGATGACACGCGCGCGTCGGTTCCAGTGGTTTGCCTGGTGGGCCGGGCTTAGTCTTCATCCTATCTCTCCCCTTTTTTGCTGCAATAGCCAAAGACTATCTCTATCTATACCAAACTATATCATGGTAATACTGTTCCGTCAAGACCACAATAGTCTCATACTATTGTGTGACGTTGAGGAACAGAAGCGACTGTGATAGACTAAATGGAGAAAGATTAGGAAAAGACACAACAGGAAGACACCAATGGAAGAAAAAGAATGGTATACCCAACAAGAACTGGCAACTATGATGGGTCTTGCTTTAGATAAAATCCGCACGACTGTTTCCACATTATCAAAAGCAGGGGTCATCAAGACGCAGCGCGATGTGCGCGATTCGCGCTATGTCTTGGTGCATGCAACCAGTGTGCCCATCATCCGGCAGACACTAGGGGCATAACAGTGCCCGCGCCCCCGCTCGGGAACGCGGGCATCATTGCATTACCAGTAGAGCGAGGAGAGGGCTTCATCCATCAGTTGGATAGAGTGGGTGAAACCAGTGCTGGTCACCCACGAACTACCCGCCGTGTCGCTATAGGTGACGGTCGCATCCCAATTGTCGTTGGCGTCCACCAGATAGCCACCATGGTCGTAGTTGGGATTCTGGAATTTGACCTTGTGGGTCGCCTTGTTCAGCAT
>JACDGC010000384.1 GCA_013815535.1 Ktedonobacterales bacterium | reverse complement strand
CAGTGTGCCCAGCGCGCCGCTGAACTGCGCCACGAAGTTGCGGTCCGAAAGCAGGCCGTAGGCATCGCCGAGGCGGTTCGGCGGCGGATGATCCAAAAGGTGCTGCCCCAGACGACACAAAACATGCGCCAGTTGCTGCCGCTGCTGACGCTTGACCGTTATCATGACTGCGAGATCACCCCCGATTATAAACTGCTCATCTATGACGACACGGCGAATCGCACGGTGGCCAAGAACGTCTTTTCAGGCGGCGCCCGCGACCAATTTTCGCTGGCCCTCCGCTTGGCTTTCGCGTTGGCGACGCTGCCCGAGGAGTTGGGCACCACCCCCGGTTTCATCTTTCTGGATGAGCCGCTCAGTTCCTTTGATGGTCCGCGTAGCGAGGCGCTGGTCAATCTGTTGACGCGTGGGCAGATCCACGACAACTTCGAGCAGCTTTTTGTCATCAGCCACAACATGTCGTTTGACCGGGGGGCCTTCACCCATCATCTGCGACTGGAGTATGGCGCCGTCGTGGAGTCCACTTTGCCCAAGGCGACGTAGCCAGCCCTGGTTGTGCCAGCCAGCGCTTGGGGTGTGCCACGTTCATATTGCACGATTGAGGCACCTTGCCGATATGATACTATAGCTATGTCTTTATTGTATAGCAGGGGCAGGGCCAGTGAAGGGAGCGATGCGTGATGCCGGAAGCTACGCCGCGTCGGGGACACGTCTTCATCATCTCGGGTCCCTCTGGGGCGGGCAAGGATAGCGTCATCGAGCGGCTGCACCAATTGGTGACGCTGGATCAAGTCGTCACCATGACCACCCGTGCGCCGCGTGTGAACGAGGTCCCCGGTGTCAGTTATCGCTTCGCGAGCGTGGCGGACTTCTTGGCGATGCGCGACGCGGGCGATTTGCTGGAGTTCGCGGAAGTTTATGGCAATTGGTACGGCGTGCCAGCGGATACCATGCGTGCCTCGGTGGCGGCGGGCCGCGACGTGTTGATCAAGGTCGATCTGCAAGGGGCCCGCACCATCAAGCGGTTGCTGCCTGACGCGACCTTTATCTTCATCCGTCCCGCGTCAGCGGAGGAGCTCGCGGGGCGACTGCGGAGCCGTGCCAGCGAGACCGAGGCCGAGGTGGCGTTGCGTTTGCAGACAGCCCAGAGTGAATTGGCGGAGCAGGTGTGGTTTGACCATGTCGTCGAGAATGCTGATGGCGGGCTAGAGGCGGCGGTGGCCCGCGTGCGCGCCATCATCACCATGACGAACCAGGCGCAAGCAACCTCCTAGGCAAGCAACATCCAAGAGAGATAGAGGCCAACGATGCATCAAGGTTTCGAGCCGTCCGGCACCCAGGAACGCAACGTCGCCCTGGAACTGGTGCGCGTGACGGAGGCAGCGGCGCTGAATGCAGCGCGCTATATGGGCCGGGGCGACAAGATCGCGGTGGATGATGCCGCCGTGCAGGCGATGCGCGCCGCCGTCGATGGTGTGGATATGAGTGGTGTGGTCGTCATCGGCGAAGGTGAAAAAGACGAAGCGCCGATGCTCTACATTGGCGAGCATGTTGGCAACGGCAATGGCCCCGAGCTGGATGTGGCCGTCGATCCGGTGGATGGCACGACCCTGACGGCGCTTGGCATGGGGGGGGCCATCGCGGTGGTCGCCGCTGCCGAACGGGGCAGCATGTATGCCGCCCCCCCTGGCGTCTATTATATGGAAAAGATCGCGGTTGGCCCAGCATCGGCCCATCTCATCGACCTGGATGCCCCCATCGCGGAGAATCTGCAACGGATCGCCCGTGCGCGCTCGGCCAGCGTCGGCGATGTGACCGTCACGGTGTTGGACCGCCCGCGCCACGAGCCGCTGATCGCACAGATTCGCGCGGCGGGTGCGCGCATCAAACTCATCCGCGACGGCGATGTCATCGGGGCCATCGAAGCCGCCATGGAAGACTATCGCAGTGTGGATGTCTATATGGGCATCGGTGGCGCCCCCGAAGCCGTGCTGGCCGCTGCGGCCATCAAGTGCCTGGGCGGCGAACTACTGGCACGTGTGTGGCCGCGCACCGACGCGGAGCGTGCCAAGCTCAGCGCTGATGGCATTGACCTCAGCCGTATCTATCGCGTGGGCGATTTGGTGCAGGGCAACGATGTGTCTTTCGCGGCGACGGGCATCACCAGCGGCGATTTGCTGCAAGGGGTGGATTTCATTGGCACGGGTGCCCAGACGAGTTCGGTGATGATGCGGTCGCGCTCGGGCACGGTGCGCTACATCACCGCGCGCCACCGCTGGCAGCAAAAGTTCCCCACCGCCGAGTAGCCCCGCTATCTGGCGCTGAGCGGCTGGCGGCATCTCGCATGCTCTCAGCCGCTCAGCGTGCCGTTTCAGGCGGTCACATAGAGCATGTTGCCCAGGTGCCGCGCCATGCCCTTCAGTTCCAGCATCATCAGCGTGCTGGTGACGGTGCCCGTGGGCAGTTGGGCCATCTGGCAGACTTCGTCCGCGTGCCGGGGCTCATCGCTCAGCAGCGCCAAGATGCGCGCCTCGGTCGGGTCTTCGGGCAGCAAGGCGCGCATATCGAGCTGCTGGGGGACGAGGTGCAGATTCAACGCATCCACGACATCATCCACGGCGGTGACGCATGAGGCCCCATGCTTGATGAGGTCATTGCACCCTGCGCTGTTGCGCTGCGTGATGTTGCCGGGGACGGCCAGCACGTCGCGCCCCTGGTCGGTGGCGAAGTTCGCCGTGATGAGCGCGCCGCTGCCCTGGGGGGCTTCCGTCAGCAGCGTTGCGAGCGACAGGCCACTGATGATGCGGTTGCGCGCCGGAAAGTTGCCCGCCTCGGGTGGCATCCCCACCGCGAATTCGCTGACGACCGCGCCCTGGGCCGCGATGCGTTCGGCCAATTTGGCATGCTCTGGCGGATAGACAAGGTCTGGGCCACAGCCGAGCACGGCGATGGTGCGGCCATTGGCTTCGAGGGCCGCCGTGTGAGCGATGGCATCGACCCCCCGCGCGAGGCCGCTGACGATGGTCAGCCCACGCCCCACCAACTCTGTCGCCAGCCGTTGGGTCACCTGTTTGCCATAGGTGCTGATGCGCCGTGTCCCCACGATGGCGAGCGCCATCTCGTCCTGCGGCAGCAGCATCCCGCGCACATAGAGCACCGCTGGTGGCAGGGAAATCTCGCGCAACAGACGCGGATAATCGTCATCGCGCAGCGTCAGTGCCGTCACGCCGCTGTGGGCCAGCCGCTCCATTTCGCGCTCTGGCTCGATCTTCACGCGCTGGCGCCCGATGGCTTCCACCAATTTGTCGTCAAACCCCGTCGCGCGCAGATCCGCCAATGGGGCTTCCCAGGCGATCTGGGCTTTGCCAAAGACTTCCAGCACGCGTGCGAAACGGGCTGGGCCGATGCCACGCACGCGATTCCATGCCACCCAAAATGGTCGCTCCGCGTCCTCCATGGTTGCCATCAGCATGCCTGGGGATGGATAGGGCTTGGCCGCTGGCAGGGCTGCCAGGCGTGGCGCGGTCACTCCCTCCGCTGCATCCGTGGCCAGCAAGCGCAATTGATCGGGCGATTCATCGGGCATGGCGCGACCTCACGGCGAAAAGATGGCGCTAGCATAGCAGGTCAGCCGCGTTCCGGCAAGCAACATCTGCTGGCATTTCACCCCATGTGCTAGAATGAGGGCAGAAGATCAACGCTCAGCCAGGCAGTGATGGGGAGAGTACGCGCATTCACACACTCAGCGAGGGGCCGCCACCGGATGTAAGCCGCCCTGTGTGTCGTGCGCCGAAGTTCACCCCAGAGCCGCATGTTGACGGGAATATCCTCCCCAGGCATGCCGGTGGCCCGCCGTTATCGGGCAACACGAGGGGAGCCGTGGCCGTGCCATGACCATGAATGGGTCTGGCCCGCGCGACTCAACCAGGGTGGTACCGCGACCAATGCAACCGTCGTCCCTGTCGAGGACGAGGTTGCTTTTTTTATGGCTGGGAGGAACAGATGCTTGATCAATTGACGGCATTGCATGATGCAGCGCTGGCGGAACTGGCGACGTGCGACACATCCGCCGCGTTGACCGCCTGGAATGGCCGCTACCTGGGGCGGCAAGATGGCGCGTTGACGGCGGTGCTGCGGGGCCTGAAGGATGTGCCCGCCCAAGACCGCAAGACGGTGGGCCAGCGTGCCAACGAAGTGAAGGCCGAACTGGAAGCCGCGCTGGCCGCGCGCAAGGCGGCGGTGGATGCCCGCGAACTGACTCAGGCCCTGCAAGCCGAGCGCATCGACGTGACGCTGCCGGGGCGCTCCCTGCCACAGGGCGGCTTGCACCCGCTGACGCAGACCATCTGCGATGTCTGCCGCGTCTTCAGCGAGATGGGGTTCCACATCATCGAAGGACCCGAAGTCGAGACGGACTATTATAACTTTCAGGCGCTCAACATCCCAGCGGATCATCCCGCTCGGGATATGCAAGACACTTTCTGGGTGGTGCCGGGGCAGATCTTGCTGCGCACGCAAACCTCGCCCAACCAGATTCGCATCATGCAAGAGACGCGCCCCCCAGTGCGCGCGGTGGTGCCGGGCAAGGTCTATCGCAATGAAGCGACCGACGCCACCCACGAAGCGATGTTCCATCAGATCGAGGGCCTGCTGATCGACAAAACGACGACCATGCGCGATCTGCGCGGCTGCATGGAACGCTTCGCCAAAGAGGTCTTTGGT
>JACDGC010000383.1 GCA_013815535.1 Ktedonobacterales bacterium | reverse complement strand
CCACGATTATTCATGGATGGCAGAGCCCTGCCGCGCGGCAGAGCCAACGTCGCTATCTGGGATTGTTGCTCATCACGATAAGCATCATGGTGATCTTTTTCCTGCGCGCAGTGGCCGCTGGTGAACAAGAAACCGCGACCTGGTTCGCCAAAGACCCCCAGCAGAACGGCGACCTGATCATCGTTTCGCTAGCCTGCTTGGTCTACATGTGCGTCATCTATCTCCGCATCGCGTCGTTTAACCGACGGTTCGCGCGCATTACCCCCGTCCCAAGTTTCAAGACCGGCAATTACTGTTTTCTGGTGGTGAATTTTCTGGGGCTCCTCAACAGTCTGCTGGCGTTCATCAGTTTGTGGATTCCCGCCGCTTCACCCGTAGCCAGCTATTTGAGCCTGGCGGTTTCCCTCAATATCGGTGTGCTCCTGATCGTGTTCTATTTAGGAGCGCGCCTGGTGGAAAACCCGGGCATCCGCTTGCGCCGCTTCGGGGAACGCGCCTGGAGCATCATGACCGTGACGCGCTTGTACCCGCTCTGGCATACCCTCACCTCCACGATTCCCGAGGTCATTCCGCCGGTGACCATGCCGTGGCTTGCCACCATCTTGCAAAACCGCGTCGATTTGCTGCGTGATGCGCGTATTGTCGAAATCCTGGATGCCATGCATCGCCTCGACCTCACGTTGGGGAGCCAAACGAGTCAGCGGGCCTGGATCGTCAACATCCAAGAGGTGGTCAACCAAGCGGATGCCGCCAGCACACCCCCGAATCACCGCGTCATGGAAGTCGAACGCCTCGCGCAACATGACGCCGCACAACTGGTCATCGCGCTGGCTAACTATGTCCCAACGCAGCGGGGACCACAACGGGCAACATCCAAAATGGCGCCGATCGCCACCCTCTTACATCCACCCTCGTTCAGCGCGCAAGAGGTCCATTATCTCGAATTGGTCGCCGCGGCCTTTCGCCGAATGCACACGGCGGCCACCCTTGATCCCGCGCTGGTCGCTTCACGTTTCGATATTGCTTGAAAGCAGGTGCCTGGATGATTCCTTGGTATCGTTGGTTGCGGTACGTCTTTTTGCTCGGCTGTCTCGTCCTAACGGGGTGCAGTTTTCCTGGCATGATTCCGCCGGGGCAGGCTTTGCCTGCTGCCCAGGCCACCCCACCGCCAACGCCTTTACCCGGCCTCAGCCTTCCTGCTGATGAGGGGCCACACCATGATCTCACCGAGTGGTGGTACTACACGGGCCATCTGCAAGGAACGGATGCCATGGGCCATGCGCACACCTATGGCTTCGAACTCACTTTCTTCCAGATCGCGCGCGGCAACCTGACGGGCTACGTGGGCCATTACGGCCTCACCGACCTGACGCGCGGCACCTATATCAGCCAGCAACACATCGTGAGCGATCCCAATGCGGTCTTACGCAACGAATCGTCGCCACCTGGCACGGGTTTCAATCTCCAGGTCAACGGGTGGTCCATGCAAGGCCTGAATGGCCACGAGCAGCTCGCCGCCGCAGCGGATGACTATGCGCTCACCCTTCGGCTCGCTGCGACCAAACCGGGGGTTGCTTTACACAATGGTGATGGGCTGCTGACTTCCTTTGGGCTGGGTTTCTCCTATTACTATTCCCGCACCCATCTCCAGGCAAATGGCATACTCATCGATCATGGGGTGAGCGTGCCAATCACGGGGATGGCCTGGATGGATCATCAATGGGGCAATTTTCTCATTGGCCCCGCGATTAGTTGGGACTGGTTTTCGGTGCAGTTGTCCAACAAGGTGGAATACATGGTCTTCTTCCTCAATGATCGCACGGGCAATACGAGCTACAGCGGAGCCACACGGGTTGCAGCGGACGGCACGTCGACACCGATCTCCACGGGGTTGGCCGAAGTCGCCTTACACCAATGGACCAGTCCAACGACCCACATCACCTATCCGTCGGGGTGGCATCTGACCGTACCTGACGGCCAATTGACGATTACCCCGGCGCTGCTCAATCAGGAGTTCGTGGCACAAAATGCGAGTGCAGGAACCTCCTATTGGGAAGGCGCCTGCACGGTCACGGGCACGCTCAATGGGCAAGCCGTCAGCGGTCAATCGTATGTTGAGCTCACCGGGCGGCAAGCAAACAAATAAGCCGAATTAAACAAACGAGCTTAGTTCTAGTATCTGAACGAGCAGGATAGGTATCTTGCTTTGTCGATATCACTGCTTGATTGTTAGCTGGGAGCAGGTGGAGCAATCCTTCGCACCCTCCCAAGGCATGCGGGGATGGTACGTCTTTCGCCACCGGGGTGTTTTACCCTGGTGTGAGATAGAGCATCGCAGCAAAGGGCTGCACGCCAGACGAAACCAGGATTACCTGCAGGTGAACTGAGCGCGCTCAGCATCTGGAGGATCCTAAGACAATGGCGACGTGTCGCCATCACAAGAGGTGTTGAGTATGTGGTTGAGGGTGTGTTTATTGATGAGTCTCCTGATGGCGGGACTGGGAGTAACACTTGCTCCTATGCAACCGGCTTTTGCCCAAGTTGGCGGAGATTCACCCCCGACCGTCGCATCGTATGCCGTAGAGAATGGCACGGTCGTTGGGCCAATCAAAGCGTTGACGACTCCTCAGGGAGGGCAAATTGCCAGCATGCAGTATTCGACCGATCCGGCTAAGATCGGAAACGTTCTGCTGCAGCCTCACTACTTTCAAGTAAAGGGACTTGCCGCAGGAACAACCTATACGTATCCCTGGCAGTTCCATCGAACTAAAGCCAGCAAGCCAATGGCGATCATTACCTATGGATATGATAACCAACAACATACGCGCTTGATTGCTGTCGGGACGCCGACGGGAGCGTTAGCCCAATCTTCCATTGGTGGACATACGGCCAGCGGAGGCACCTTGCCGCAAACGGTCACGCAGCCGCTGGGCACAGCCACGGTGACACCAGACATCACTTGTGGCGTGAGCTGCCAAGCACCAATCTATACCGATTACGTGACCGATCAGGCCTACTTTGACCCTGTCTGGATCAAGTTGACCGAAGGCAAGCTTGATGAGAATTGCTGGTCGAATGCCGGGGCGGTTTATAATTGTCACGGATGGTGGTGGGCGTACTGGGCCGATGATGGTTGGCAGTTGACATCCAGTTCGTACTCCGGACCCTTCTATAGCAGCGCCTTCAACCAGGAATGGAACTGGGTGGAATTGCACTTCAAACACCCCTGGTTTTGTGCCGGTCAGGCAACGTATGTCACGTATGATCCCTCCGAGGTGCGCATGGGTACAAAGGGGTACGTCACCAGCGCCTACAGCTGGAGTGGTGCCAGCGGAGCCTGCACATGGTTACTAACCTCCGTCAATTATGGTTAAACACAGGCCGACTCAGGAGGCCGATGAAAGAAGGACGTTATCGTCAGCGACCCCAGTCCTAAAGGATGGGGCTTGCAAAAGCCCTGATGCTGACCAGACCCCTTCGTGAGAAGGAGCCGTTGGCGGGGAGTGTTCAAGTTCGGACCGTGCGGTGGCATCTCAGCCGCACGCTCTCCAAGTTCACAGTTAAACAGGCACACGGGGAAGCAGAGCCAGTGCTGTGAGCACAGTACCGCCCGCCAACACGGTCGAGGGAAACTTTACCTGCGCAAGCAGCGTCGCCGAGTCCGGCGTCCCCGCGAGGGGAAGAAAGAGCGTAACATGCAACGTATTTTTGTGCTGGATGCCGAAAAGCATCCCCTCATGCCGTGCCGCCCGGCCCGCGCACGGCTCCTCTTGACCCAACACAAAGCGGCGGTCTATCGGCGGTTTCCCTTCACTATTATTCTGGCCGCGGCTCGCCCTACAGCCCAGGTGCAGGCGTTGCGAGTCAAACTGGACCCTGGTTCGCGGACGACCGGTGTTGCGGTGGTGAATGACGATGACGGCGACGTGGTGTGGGCGGCCGAAATCACGCATCGCGGCCAGCAAGTGAAAGAACGCCTCGACCAGCGGCGCACATACCGACGTGGACGACGGCAACGCCATACCCGTTACCGCCAACCCCGCTTCGCCAATCGCCGCCGACGGGAGGGCTGGCTCCCCCCCTCGCTGGAAACCCGCCTCGCCAACGTGCTGAGTTGGGTGAGCCGCCTCCGCCGCGTCTGCCCGGTGGGTGCAGTGAGTCAGGAGTTGGTACACTTCGACACTCAGATGATGCAGCATGCCGAGATCAGCGGGGTGCAGTATCAGCAAGGCGATCTGGTGGGGTACGAAATCAGGGAGTACGTACTCGAAAAGTTTAGGCGGTGCTGCGCCTACTGTGGGAAAACCACCGTGCCCCTGGAGATTGAGCATATCATCCCGAAGGCGCGCGGCGGCTCCGACCGCGTGAGTAACCTCACGCTGGCATGTCACAACTGCAATCAGGCCAAGGGCACGCAGACCGCCGCCGAATTCGGCCACCCAGAAGTGCAGACGCAGGCTAAAGCCCCACTCAAGGATGCGGCAGCGGTCAACGCAACACGGTGGGCGCTGTATCACCGCCTCAATACGTTGGGGGTGCCGGTGGAAGTCGGCAGTGGAGGACGCACGAAATGGAACCGCACCAAGCGCGGGCTGCCCAAAACCCATTGGTTGGATGCCGCCTGCGTAGGGGCCAGCACGCCACTGCGGTTGCGAGTCAAAGGGATGGTGCCACTCATCATCGCAGCGATGGGGCGGCATAGTCGGCAGATGACCCGCACCAATGCCT
>JACDGC010000382.1 GCA_013815535.1 Ktedonobacterales bacterium | reverse complement strand
GGGGAATGGGGCGCGACGGGTGATGCGCTGGTTCATCTCGCCAGATTATAGGGCATGTGGGGGGCCATTGACCAGTGGGGGCACCTGGTCTTTGATCACGAAACCACCTGATTTTTAGCGCCAGATGATCCGAAGATGCCTCACACAGCATGCAGGGTCAGCAGCGCGGGGGCCACAACCCAGCAAAAATCACGGGGTCCCATTTGGCGATGGCGCTGCACACCGTGGCGGCTTATTTCGTGCCACCACGGCGGCGACTATAGGGCTGGCTGCCCGTGGCGGCACGGCCCTTCACCTCGCGGGCAAGGTCGGTGTAGGCGATGCCCACGGGGCTGTTGGGGGCGAAAGCGAGGATGCTCTCGTTGCGGCGGTGCGCTTCCTCCAGTTTGGCATTGCGGGGGATGTGGGTGGTGAGCAGCTTTTCTTCGAATTTCTTTTCGAGAATGCCAAACGTTTCACGCCCCATCTTGTTCTCTTCATAAAAGGTCACAACGATGCCAAGCAAGAAGAGATCGGGGATGTCGAGTTGCTCGGAGAGATCTTCGATGGTCGCTAGCAGTTTATCCATGCCGATGAGAGAAAACTCGGTGAGCGCGACAGGCACCAACACGCCATGGGCGGCGGCGAGCGCGTTTTGGGTGATGACCCCCAGTGAAGGCGGCGTGTCGATGATGATGTAGTCGAAGGTCTGCCCGGCCAACGCACGGGCCAATTTCCACTCACGGCCAGGGCGCGCGGCCAACTCGACATCCACATTTTGCAGGCGACCATCGCCAGGGACGAGCCAGACGTTGTCTTCGTTGGTCGTCCACAGGACATCCTGAATGGTCGTTTTATCCATCAGCACGTCATAGAGCGAAGGCACGGGGTGGATGCGCCCGGTGAGGGCATAGGTCGCGTTGCCTTGGCCATCCGCATCGACAATCAGCACGGAGTGGCCCAACCGTGCCAAGCCCGCCGCCAAATTCACCACGGTGGTCGTCTTGCCCACGCCGCCCTTATTATTCGCCACACAGATCGCCGTCATGGTGCATCCCCCTTGTGCCATTGCTGCACACAAGGGTACCACCAGCCACAGGGCGTGTCAAAGAGCTTTCGCCGCCCATGACTTTCGGGCCAACCTCACTGCCGTCCAGCCTTGGACCCAAAAGAATTGATCAATGGTGCCGATAGAAGAGAAGTGACCTCATTGTTTTGTGTGTTGTGGGATTTAGAGAAAGGGGAGCCGTACCGTGGACTTAGATGCGCTGTTGGCCGAAGTGTTAGCCCCGTTGGGTGTGGTAATGGAGGAAACCAGCGATACTGTGATCGAGCCAGAACCATATGAGGCCGGTGGCGACCCCACTTGCACCATGTTCCAGACCTCGCGCGAACATTATGGCGTCTTTTATCGGCTCGATCTGATCGGTGGGCAGCCCGAATTGCGCGTCTTCATGCCCTCGGATCGCGCGCCCATCCGCATGGCAGCCTTTCGCGTGCGCCCCTCCGATGTCTCAGACATGGCGGGCTGGTTTGGGCGGCTGCATGAAGCCGAGATGGTGGGCGATGCGCACGCGGCCTATAACCATATGCTCTTCGCATGCGGCGAGATCCTCAAGAATCTTTTTTGGGCGGGCAACCCCGACGCGCTCCATTTCCCGCAGGGCATCACCGTCACCCGCGTGCTGGATTGATTGCCAGCAACGTAAGCGATCACCACAAAAGACCCGCAGCGGAGCCTCTGAAACTCCACTGCGGGTCGTGGCATGGCGTGAGGTCACCGGGAGCGGTGTATTAGCTAGCCCTCGAAGGCGCGCCGCCCCTCCAGGGCACGGCTGAGCGTGCCCTCATCAGCATATTCCAGATCACCACCCAGCGGCAGGCCACGCGCCAGGCGGGTGAGCGTGACGCCCTGCGGCTTCAGCAGCGGGGCGATATAGGCGGCGGTATAGTCGCCCTCATAATTGGGGTTGGTCGCCAAGATGACCTCGCGCACCTCGCCACCCTGCACCCGCGCGATGAGTTCGCTGATGCGTAGATCCTTCGGGCCGATGCCTTCCATGGGCGAGAGCGCGCCATTGAGCACGTGATATGCCCCCCGAAAAGATTCGGTCTTTTCAATGGCCAACACATCCAGCGGCTCTTCGACCACACAGATGACGCCGTGGTCGCGTTGGGGGCTGGCACAGATGGGGCAGGGATCAGTCTCGGTGATGTTGAAGCAGGTCGTGCAGGTCGTCACCTGCTCTTTCATGCGCACCAGGGCATCCGCCAGCCGCCGCGACTGGTCCGCCGGACTGCGGAGCAGGAAAAACGTGAGGCGTTGCGCCGTCTTGGGGCCAACACCCGGCAACTTGGCGAACTCCTCGATCAGCGCCGTGACGGCGGGTGCGGTGGTCTGCATGGGCAACATTTCCTTTTGGCGTTACGCGAGAATGGCAAAGGCAGGGCGTTGGGGGCCGCTGAAGCACGGCAGGCCCACACCGGATGCCCACAAGCGAAACTGCTGGTGCGCGCGTTTTTCGCTTGCACGCCCCGTCGTGGTCGCGCGCTTCCTCTTTGTCGTTCTTTTTTAGATGCCCATTCCCGGCGGCAGTTTCAGGCCGCTGAGGGCCGCAGATTGCATGCGCTGCTGGGCGTTTTCCTGGGCGGCGGCCACTTTATCCAGCGCGTCGTTGAAGGCAGCGGTGATGAGATCTTCGAGGCCACTGGCATCGGCGGGGTCGATGGCATCAGGGTCGATCTTGACCGACTGCACATGATAATCCCCCGTGAGGGCCACCGTGACGGCCCCACCGCCAGCAGTGCCATCCAGAACGGTGGCTGCCAGATCTTGGGCCATCTGCTCTTGCGCCTTGGCCATCTGCTCTTGGGCCTTCATCATCTGCTGCTGCATCTTTTGCAAATCTTTCGGACTCATCGACGTATCGCTTCCTTTTCTTCAGATGGGTCACCCTGTGCCCGCTGGATATTTCGTAGCTCTATGATACAACAATCGCCATGCCAGGAAACATCAGGGATTGTTGCCGTCAGTGCGAATGTACCCCAAGATCAGTTGATTGATGATGGTTTCGACTGGCGCGTGATCGTCAGTCATAATCAGATCACCCGTGGTGCCAGGGCGCAGGTGGGCATCCACCGAGAGGGCGTTATCGGTCAGTTGGATCAGGTCATCTTGCTGTAGATTGGGGAGGTTGGCCGCCAGATTGGTGATCTTGGTGGTGTCGTCGTTGGTGGCGACCACGATGCTGTTGGCCTCGCCTAGCACGTCGATGATGAAGACGTTGTGATACACCGCGCGCATGGTGCTGGCCAGCACATTCACCAAGCGAAAGTCGCTGCCCGCGCGGCCAACGTTGATGGCGACGACGCCCTTGGGGGTCAGATGGTCGCGCGTCAACTGAAAGAACTCTTTCGTGGTCAACTGAAACGGGATGTAGGGCTGTTGATAGGCATCGATGGCGATGTAGTCATACTTCTTTTTGGTCAGTGCCAGGAAATAGCGCCCGTCCTGCTCGATGACGTGCAGGTTCTTTTCGCGCATGTCGAAGTATTGCCGGCCCAGATTCACGATCTCGGGGTCGATCTCGACGCCGTCGATGGGGATGGGGCCATAGGTGTTGGTGATGTTGCGCGGAATCGTCCCCGCGCCCAACCCGATGACGCAGGCGGAATGCAGGTCGCTGGTTTTATAGGGCGGGTTGTTGAAGAGCGGCGCGGGCAAGAAATAGGCCCACTCGCCGCCGAGCACGTTGAACACAGGGTTATAGAGCGAATGGATGGCCTGGCCTTCATTGAGCACCAATTCATAGGTGCCGTTGTTGTTGACGACCTGGATGTAGTTGTAGAGCGATTCGCGCTCCGTCACCAGATGGCCATCGAACCCCGGCTTGATCTGGTGCGGCAGCGCGACGGCAACCAGGCAGATGCTGACCAGCAAGCCCACGGGCAGGCCAAAGCGCAGCATCTGGGGCCGTGCCCCGGCCAGATAGAGGCCCGTCAGCGAACCAGCCAGCAAGATCAGCCCAAACAGCACAAAGGTCTTGGCGGTGCCGATGGTGGGGATCAGCACGAAAACCGGGATGAAGGTGCCAACGATGCTGCCCAACGTCGACAGGGCATAGATCAGTCCAGCGGTGTTGCCCGCCTGATCGAGCTTGGTGATCTGGAGGCGGATGGCAAAGGGCGTCACCATCCCCAGCAGCGTGATGGGGACGGCCAGCAGGATGTTGATGCCCACCAGCGAGCCAACGAAGGCCCCCACGTCCAGGCTGGCGAAGCCACGCAGCGACAGCGACAACACGGGCCGCGACAGCAGGGGCACCAGCGTGATGAAGCCCGCCGCCACCGCGATGATGGTGTAGAGCCGTATGGGGCTGGGGTTGCGGTCCGCCCAGCGGCCACCAACCGAGTAGCCGATGGTGAGGAAGAGCAGTTCGGTGCCGATCAAGTTGGCCCAGATGAAGAGCGAGCTGCCGAAGTAAGGGGCCACCAACCGCGACGCCGACAATTCGAGCGCCAGCGAAGTCATTCCCCCAATGAAGACGATGGCCAGCAAGAGCTGGCGTCGCAGGCGATCCTGCACATTCATGCGTGATTATTCTCCCCAGACGAGATCTTCACCGTTGCGTTCGGTGGTGACGCGTTGCCCATTCACCAGGAATGTCGTGAGGGTGTGGTCTTGTGGCCCCGTGGCTGCCGCCACCGCCGTGAGGGTGAAGCCGCCGCTGGTGGGGGCCCAGGCCGGGGTGCCCCCCACCTGTTGGC
>JACDGC010000381.1 GCA_013815535.1 Ktedonobacterales bacterium | reverse complement strand
CGCCAGACGCGGCCCCCCTGGTCGATCAATATCCCCCCATTGATAGTTCGTCGTGGCTGAATGATCGCTATACCTTTGACACTTTCATTGTGGGCAGCAGCAACAAATTCGCCTACGCCGCCTGCATGGCCGTGGCGGAACATCCCGGTGAGGCCTATAATCCGCTCTTCCTCTATGGCGGAGTGGGGTTGGGCAAGACCCACCTGATGCATGCCATCGCTCACGCCGTGGCCCCGGCTGGCAGTCGCACGCTCTACGTCACCTCCGAGACCTTCACCAATGAGATCGTCAACGCCATCCGTTACCGCACCACCGAGGAGTTTCGCGCGAAGTATCGCTCGGTGGATGTGCTGCTGGTTGACGATGTGCAGTTCATCGCTGGGAAGGGATCGACTGAAGAAGAATTCTTTCACACCTTCAACACCCTGCACGAGAGCCGCAAACAGATCGTCATGTGCAGCGACCGCCCCCCCAAAGAGATCGACCTGGAAGAGCGGTTGCGGTCACGCTTCGAGTGGGGCCTGATCGCCGATGTGCAAGCGCCCGATCTGGAAACGCGCCTCGCCATCCTGCGTGCCAAGGCCGATGAAAGTAACCGCGTTGTGGATGACGCTGTGCTCACCTATCTGGCTGAGCGGGTGCAAAACAATGTGCGCGCCCTGGAAGGGATGTTGACGCGTGTGGTGGCGCTGGCCGACCTGCAACACGCCCCCCTGACCGTCGAATTGGCCAAGCAGGCCCTCGTTTCGATCTCGCAGGCCGAGAAGCCCAAGCGTCGCGTCAGCGTTGGCGAAGTGCTGGAAGCTGTCTCGATTTATTATCACGTCTCCATCGAAGATCTGCGGGGGAAACAGCGCGACAAGCACATCGTCATGCCCCGTCAGGTCGCGATGTGGCTGATGCGCGCCGACACCGAAGCCTCGCTGATGGAGATCGGCCAGTCGCTCGGTGGGCGTGACCACAGCACCATCCTCCATGGCTGCGACAAGATCGAGCAAGAACTGAAACGTGAAGGCAGCCCACTCGTGCAAGAGATTCAAGCCTTGCGCCATGCGATCATCGTATGATGAAGGACTATCGCAGCTACCTGCTGGATCTCGACGGGGTCGTCTATCGGGGCGCGGCGCTCTTGCCCGGTGCGCGTGACTTCATCGCGTGGCTCGAAGCGACGGGGCGCGACTATCGTTACCTCACTAACAATTCCATGCAGTCCCCGGCGGATGTGGCCACGCGGTTGCGGAGTTTGGGCATTCCCACCCCAGAGGCGCGGGTCGTGACGGCCAGCCAGGCGGCGGTCGCCTTGTTCGCGGAGCGTTGGCCGGGCCAGCCGATCTGGGTTGTGGGCCTTCCGTCCCTGCGGCAAATGGCTGCCGCTGCCGGGCTGCGCGTGCTGAATCTGACCGAGGGTGCCGCACCAGATGACCCTGACGCTGGCCCCACCACTGCCCGCGCCGTGCTGGTGGGCCTACACCGCTCGTTGATCTATGCTGACTTGCAGGCCGCGACGCGCGCCGTGTTGGCGGGCGCGGAATTGTGGGGCGTCAATCGTGACCCGCAGCTGCCCATGGAAGATGGCTTTGATCCAGGCTGTGGGGCGATTCTAGCGGCGCTAGAGGTGGCGACAGGGCATCGTGCCAACATCGTCGGCAAACCCGCGCCAGCGATGCTGCTGACCACCCTGCACGCGATGGGGGCGGACCCTGCCACCGCTGTGATGGTGGGCGATGGGTTGGCGATGGATATCGCTGCTGGTCAGGCGGCGGGCATCGACACGATCTTGCTGCTTTCGGGATTGACCGACGCGGCCCAGGCAGCGGTGGCTGTGCAACCGCCCACCCTCATCTTCCGCGACCTCGCCGATTTGCTGCACAGCGCGCGTGGTTGAGCGGGCAAACCTGTAGCCCTCATCTCGCGAATGGGCCTTCGTCTTCATCGTCCTCTCATCTTGCTTCCCCATACTTGACCCAAAAGCGCTAGCGATACGCGGAAATGCGGCGAATGAGGGCGAAGTGTACTATAATGGGCCGTGTTTCCGCAAACGCGATTTCACCTCGAATAGGGGAGCTGTGTAGATGGACCCGTTACGGATCGTTCAGGTTCTGGTGTTGGCATTGTTGCAGGGGGCAACCGAGCTTTTCCCGGTGAGTAGCTTGGGGCACACCGTCATCATCCCCGGCCTGGTCGGGTGGGGCGATCTGTTGCGTCAAGATACGTTTTTGCCCATCGTGGTGACCTTGCATCTGGGGACATCAGTGGCGCTGATCCTCTTCTATTGGCGCGATTGGGTGAAGCTCATCGGCGGCGGTGTGCGCGTGGTTGCTGCTGGCAAATTCACGCCAGATGTTGACCCAGAGGGTTATGGTCGCCAACTGGCGTTGGTCGTGGTGGGAACGATTCCCGCTGGGTTGCTGGGCGTCTTTTTGCAAAAGCCCCTCGAAAAGCTTTTTGGCCAGCCCATTCTGGCCTCGGCATTTCTCGTGGCGAATGGCGCGGTGCTGCTGACCGCAGAGCGGCTGTGGCGCGACCGCGTGAAGCGCGCGGCCCAGCAACGCCATCTGCGGATCGATGAAGAGACGATCCCCCGCGCCATGGTTGCCGCCCAACCGAAAACGGGCGAGATTGGCGTGTCGATCAATCAGATGACCTTCACGCAGGCGTTGTTGGTGGGAACTTCCCAGGCGCTGGCGCTGCTGCCGGGCATCTCGCGCTCGGGTTCCACCATGGTGGGGGGGTTGCTCAGTGGTCTCAGTCACGAGGCCTCGGCGCGCTTCTCATTCCTGCTGGCGACGCCCATCATCTTGGCGGCGGGACTGGTCGAGGTTCCCAAGCTCTTTGGGCAGGGGAACGGCATCCTGGAGTTGGCGTTGGTGGGGGGCGTCTTGTCGGGGGTCGTGGCGTTTTTCAGTGTGCGCTTTTTGACGAAATATTTCGAGAATCGTCGCCTGGAACCCTTCGCCTACTATTGCATCGGTGCGGGTTTGCTCGCCTTCACCTACTTTTTGATACAATATCTGCGTGGCGGCAACTGATGCCGTCGGCGGGGAATGGCCCGTGCGAGTGCGTGCTGGCATCACATCTGCTGGCCAAAGCAGCCAGATAAGGGGTGCCCTTGCGTCACATGCATCCCCGCCATGCGTAGAAGAGGAATCCCTATGAGTCAGGAACTGACCGATTTCGGCATCCCCGACTATTTCGAGGCCGAGGCGCTGGGGCAGCCCGGCAACAGGCGCTTTCGCTTGATTGCCAAAAAGGGCGCGCAGACGGCCAGCCTGTGGGTTGAGCGTGCCGATGTGGAACTGCTGAGCCAGGCCTTCAATCAGGTGCTGGTGGAGGTTGGCGAAAGCGATACCCTGCGAGTGGAAGGCGAAACCGCTGGGCCACCGCCTCAACCGCGCGGCGACTTTCCCCGGAATCCCGACATCGAGCTACGGGTGGGCCGGTGGGCCGTTGGTTACGATCAAGCGAATGCATTGATCATCTACATCGCCACCTCCATCGAGAGCGCGCTGGAAACCACGGAAAGCGATGAAATCATTCCCGAGTTTCGCGTCGCGCTGCCACGTGACACCGCCGAGCGTTTCGCCGACGCTGCTGAGGCGCTGGTGGCCGCTGGGCGGCCCCGCTGCCCTCTCTGTGGCACAGCCCTCAGCTACCCCGATGAGCCGCATGCCTGTGTGAAGCAGAACGGCCACCACAAAGCCGAACTGGTCATCGAGGGCGACGAATAGGGACGAGGCAAAACGGCCTCGCCCCTCCACACCCCGCCCGCACGAGTCGCGCTATTCCGCTGGCGCTGTGGTGACGGCGGCTGGGGTGGCAATCTGTTGGCGGGCCAGGGCCGAGGGCCACCAGTTCCAGCGCCCCAGCAACGCCACGACTGAGGGCACCAACAGCGTGCGCACCAGGAAGGTATCCAGCAGCACGCCGATGCCAATGGAAATGCCCAGTTGATGAATCTGGTCGCTGTTGCCTGCCAGCCCCGCCACCAGGAACGTGGCCGCGAGGATCAGTCCTGCCGAGGTGACGGTCGTACCTGTCGCATTCAACGCGGTGGTGATGGCCTCGCGCAGCGGGCGGTGGTGGGCTTCCTCGCGGATGCGGCTCATCACCAGGATGTTGTAGTCCTCTCCCAAGGCCATCAAAAAGATGAACATCAAGAAGGGCAAGACGAAGTTGAGCCCCCCTTGCCCACCGATGTAGACGAAGATGAGCATCGCCAGCCCCAAGGATGTCGCAAAGGAAAGTGCGACGCTCGCTACCAGATAGAGCGGCGCCACGAGGCTGCGCATGACGATGCCCAAGAGTATCGCGATCAACACCAACACGATGGGGACGATCTTGGTCAGGTCGCTATCCGAGGTGCTGCTGACGTCATACGCCACCGCCGCGCGCCCCACCACGCCGCTTTGCGTTGCCCCGGCATTGGTGGCCACCTGCGCCACGGTCGTGCGGATGGTCGGTATGGCCGCCAATGCGGCAGCCCCACCGGGGTCACCCGCCGCGAGGGCCGCCAAGAATTGCACCGTGCGGCCATCGCTGCTGATGAACTGCGCCTCGGCCCGATAGGCACGATAGAGCGTCTGTTGTTGCGGCGTCAGGTTGGCGGGTGGTTGCGCTGGCAGGAGCGCGGGTGGCCCAAGTTGCGCATAGGCGGCCGCGAGCTGCTGGGGGGGGATGGCCGTCCCATTCGGATTCAACATGCCACTGACGGCAGTGAATTGGGGGGCACTGGCAAGGCCCGCCTCGGCGCTGTTGATG
>JACDGC010000380.1 GCA_013815535.1 Ktedonobacterales bacterium | reverse complement strand
TGGCACAGGTGAGCGAGAGGGTCAGCGGACGCACACACATGGTCGTGGGAATGGCGGTCTTGCCCCCCACCGTCGCGGTCATGTTGGTGAAAGTGACGGAGGTGAAATCCGCCAGAGTTGCCTGTTGTCCGTTGATGCTGGGGGCTTCTTCGATCCACTCTGCCGAGCAAAAGCAACTGGCATACGTCACTTTTTGCGTGACGGTGATGTTCGCGTCCTTGTCGGTGATGCTGATCGTCCACGCTTGCCCGCTCTCATACTTGATCGAGACGGTGACGGTGTCGCCGGGCAGCAGGGTGATGCCCTGCACGGGCTGGGGCAGGGCAGGCAGCAGTTCGATCCAAGCATAGTAGCCGACCTTGCCATTTTGCATCAGTTGATCGGTCCCTGCCTGGATCAGCGAATCATTCTTGACGCCCCCGATGCCCACCCATGTCGAGGAATCTGAGTTGGCTGGACCCGTCACCTGGGGCACCTGCCAGGTGGCACTGATGGCGGTCACGTGGGGTGTCTTGGCGGGTGGGGTGGTGGCGATGGTATACCCCGCCCAGTTTTGGCTGCGCGAGGTCAGGCGATCCGACGTGGGGTCGCTGTTCGAGACGGTCACCACGGTGGGGGGCGTGCGCTGTTTGCCGAAGGTGATCTTGCCCAAGGTCACCGGACCATTACACGCGGTGAGCAGCGCCATGATGGCCACGAGTGTGCCCAGCCAGAGCGGCGTCACGGGTCTTTTGCGCATCCTCTTTCCCTCGCCAACTGTGTGTTTCGCAGAATGACATCCATTTTAGCACACAGTCCCAACACCATGCCCTACTGCTAGTCCGTTGGTGGTTGTGGGCTGCGTGGGGCAGGGACTCTAGCGCGCAGCGGAAAGTGGCGCGCCCAGCCGCGCAGCGATCTCTTCACTCATCGCCCAGAGACGCGCCTGATCAGCCTCGACATAGGATTCTTTGCTGGATGAGATCGCGCGGCGCTTGCTAAAATACTTGCCAGTGACGCCCCTCACTTCGGGGGAGGTGGCGAGATAGATGGGGGTTTCCGCGCCTTTGGCGGGCGATATCTCGACTGGCCGCAAGAGCACCCCCACCGCGAAGGCGATGAGGCCGCCGTTATTTTTGGCGAAGCCTGTGGCGACGAAGCCAGGGTGCAGGGTATTGACGGTGATGCCCGTCCCCGAAAGCCGCCGCGCCAACTCATAGCCAAACATGATGTTCATGAGTTTAGAGCGACCATACGCCCCAAAACCCTGGAAGCGGCGCGTGCTCTGCAAGTCGGCAAAGTCAATGTGCGCGCCACGATGGGCCTCCGAAGCGGTGCAGACGATGCGGGCAGCATCAGTGGCCTGAATGGTCGGCAACAGCGCCTGGGTCAGCGTGAAATAGGCCATATGATTCAGGGCAAAGGTCATCTCTAGCCCATCCACTGACTCCTGCCGTTTGGTGAAGGCCGCGCCCGCGTTGTTGAAGAGCACATCGAGCCGGTCGTGCTTGGCCAAGAACTCTTGCGCGGTGCGGCGCACTTCGGCCTGGCTGCTGAGGTCTGCCACGATGCTTTCCACGTGGGTGTTGCCCGTTTGCGCGGTGATGTCGCGCACCGTTTCAGCCACTTTGGTGGCATCGCGCCCCACGATGACGAGGGTGGCCCCCTGGTTGGCCAGCGCGGTTGCCGTCACCTTACCGATGCCATTGGTTGCGCCCGTCGCCAAGCACACTTTGCCTGCCATGCTGTTGTCTTGTGACATCCCCGTGTTTCCTCGTCGTGAATTTTTATTCGCTCTCTTTGAGACGATAGCAGGGTGGTGCCAGCGCGGTCAACCATTCCCCGCAACAAAAATAGCAGAGAGTGCGTCATCACTCCCTGCTATCGGCTCCGCGACGCGTCTAGCGCATCGGCGGCTGTGGTGGATATTGAGGATTCTGAAAGGTGGGCGCGTTCGGCGTGTCGTTGCCCGCGAAGCTCCAGATGAGCGTCACGATGCTGCCAAAGATCAGCATGGGGACGAACCAGCCCCAGCGCTGCAATTGCGCCGTGCGGATGAGGCCACCAATCCACGCGATGAGCGAGACGATGCCAGCCGCGACCAACAGCAAAATGCCAACCAACGCCAGTGCTGGGTTGCCGCCGGTGATGTTCGACAGGGTGGTCGAGCCGCTAGCATCCACCGTGGTGGAAGCCGTCGCGCCCACTGCCGATAACCCAAAAAATACAAAGCCGATGATGACGCCTGCGAGGCCAATGAGTGAGAGATTGCGTAGGGTAGTTTTGCTCACAGAAAATCCCCTTTCATGCACAAGGCGGCTACACGCATGTTTGTTCCGCCGCTCCAACTATACCATAGGTGTGAATCAAGCAAAAGGTCGCCGGTCACATCCGCAAGGCGATTGTTGTCACGCGCTTGGTTGCGCTTTTGTTCTGGCGATAGCGATAAAAGGAAGCACCGAACCGTCCCGCTCTCCCCCAAAGCAGGCACCGCCGCGACGGGGCCTGCTTTGCCCAGCGATTAGTTGGTGGGGAGTGGTTGGGGCGGATATTGCGACTGCGGATAGGCTGGCGCGCTGGGGGCATCGGGCCCGACAAAGCTATAGATCAACGCGACCACGGGGCCAATGACCAAGATGGCCGCAAACCAGGCCCAGCGTTGCACCTTCGCCGTGCGAATCAGTGCGCCGATCCAGGCGATGAAGCCCACGATGCCCGCGACGATGAAGAGCAGAATGCTCAGCACCAGCAGGGCGGGGTTGCCCACCGAGTTGATGTGAACCGTGGTCGCGCCAGTGGCGGGATCGCTGGTCGTCTGCGTGGCGGCCCCAATGAATGACAGAAACAGGAAGACGAAGCCGAGAATCGCCCCGGCAAGGCTGCCGAGTGAAAGGTTGCGGATGGCGGGTTTACTCATAGACATGTACCTCGTTACGTAGTGCAGCCCTAGCAAATCCTTGCTGGGCTACCCATAGCCTACCCCCGTGGGGGCCGCATGCAAAAGGGCAGCGGCCCCCAATCGCCAGGCCATTGGTCATAAAAAATCCTGATCCGCATAGCCCCTTCGGGCCAATCATCACGTCACCGCGCCCTAGCAACGCATATACTGAGGGCACCACTCTACACGCCATTATCAGGGGGGAGGTGAGGCATGAGCAATATCCAGGCGGGGGGGGCCATCGAGACGGCCATTCAGCAGGCGATGGCACGCCACGCCGTGACCTTGGGCGACACCGCCTTGCTGTTGGTGGCGGCGGAACGCGCCCCCGCGACGGGGCGGCTGGTGGGTTGGCGTGGCCAATGTGGCATTGGGATGGACAATGACGCCGCGCGCGCGCTCAGCATCGCCCCGGATGATGCCCAGCACCCGGTAGTGCAGACGGCGCTGGCCCAGCAACCAACCAGCGGCACCAGCACATCGCTTTTGGCGGGGCTGCTGCACTGGTGTGGCGTGCCCCTCACCCTTGGCACGCTGACGGTTGCGGTGGTGTTGGCGACCGCCAGTGAACCCTTGACCGCATCCCAACAGGGGGTGGTTGAGCGACTGGCCGCGACGATCACTGCCATCCTCATCGGCGCGGATGCGGCGCTGCACGAGCGGCGCGACAGCGACCAACTAGCGCTGCTGATGCGCTATGCCGCCAACCCCATCGTGCTGAGTGATGCGACCTCGATCATTGATCTGAATGCCCCCGCCGCGCGCCTCTTCGACGTCTCACTCGCGCCCGACGCCGAAGATCAAAACGAGCAGATCAACACCGTGGCGCGCAATCTGGCACGCCTGAGTGCTTTTCTGGCCGAACCGTTCACCGACGAGAGCCACACCGGCGAATTGCATCTGCAAGATCCACATTCCCATGAAGAACTGGTGATGGCCATCGCCTCTAGCCATGTGCCCGAAGCACTGGGCGGCGCTTCGGGCACCGTCTCGGTGTTGCACGACCTCACCCGTGCCCGCGAACTCGAAGACCACCGCGTGCGTGAGCAACTCTTCGAGTCTGAAAAGCTCGCCGCCACGGGTCGCCTCGCGGCTAGCATCGCTCACGAGATCAACAATCCCCTGGAAGCGATCAAAAATGCCCTGTACCTTTTGGTCGCGCGCGCCGATGCGAACGATCCAGATTTCCGCTTTCTCGCTTTGGCACAGCGCGAGACGGAGCGGGTCGCCCGCATCGTCCGCCAGATGTTGGGGGTGGCGCGTCCTTCCGTCGCGGTCGCGCCAATCGACGTGAATGAGGTGGTGGGTGAGGCGCTGCAACTGTTAGAGCCGCAGTTGCGCCAGAGCCGCGCCACCCTGACCGTGAATCTGGATGATGCACTGCCGCGTGTGCGCGCCTCGGCTGACCAACTGAAACAGGTCTTCCTGAATCTTTTGCTCAACGCGAAGGATGCCATGCCCAATGGTGGTGGTCTGCTGGTGCAGACGCGCATCGCCCACGAGGGTGATTCCGAATTTCTGGCGGGGCGGCACATCATCATTCGCATCCGTGACGACGGCGCGGGCATCGACCCCGACATTTTGCCCCGTGTCTTCGAGCCGTTCTTTTCGACGAAATCCGAGCGCCAGGGGACGGGGCTGGGCTTGTGGGTCTGTCAAGATATCATCCATCATCATGGTGGTCAGATTTTAGTGCGCAGCATGGTTGGGCGCGGCACGACCTTCCTGGTCGCCCTCCCTTTCATCACCGAAAATGAGCAAGGAGCCAGCAACCCATGAATGGCGAATCCTCCCAACCTCACACGCGGCCCCGCCGCTCGGTCATCCTTTTCTCTGCGCGCGGGCGCATTC
>JACDGC010000379.1 GCA_013815535.1 Ktedonobacterales bacterium | reverse complement strand
CAAGTTGTTGGCCGACTGCAAAACGGACGTTGGTGGGACGCTCGCTTTCTTGAGCGGCAATGGCATCCCCACGTCGGCATTCGTCACTGGCCTCAATCAGGTCGTTGATTCACAGAAACCCGACGCGTCCACCTCGGCGGTCTTGAAGAGCGTCATCGCCAGCACCATCCCGGCTACCTACAACGCTGGCACGCTGCTGAAAGCCGCCGCCCAAGCGACCACCGGCCAATTCCAATTCTCACTGCCAGCGGGTGTTCCGACGTCCGCGCAGCAGTCGCTGACGGTCGCGCTGATTGGCACCTTCGCGCTGGGCTTCCCGGGCTTCACCCAGCAAGCGTTCGCCCAGGCTGCTTCCGCCAATGATGCCACGCTGACCCAGGAAGGCGACCAGTTGGAACAGGACATCAAGGATACCCTGAAAACCAACCTCGCCCCCTTCACGGTGGATGCTGACAAGATCGTCAACGACGCCTCGAAGTAAGCGTACGCCAATTATCTTGCGCAATGCCGCCAGGGATGATATCATCCCTGGCGGTAGTGTTTTCTGTGGGCGGCGTGCCGCTTGGAAAGGATCACCCTGGCATGCCATTCGTGGAACCGTTGCGCGTCGCCATCGACATCGAGACGACTGGATTAGCAGTCGAGAATGACAGCATCATCGAGATTGGTGCGGTTGCGTTTCGGGGCGCGGAGATCATCGACTCTTTTGAGACCTTTGTCGAACCACGACGCCCGCTGCCCTATCGCATCCAGCGGCTCACCAACATCACGCCCGCCATGCTGGTGGGCGCGCCCACCTTCGCCACCATCGCGCCGCGCCTGCGTGCCTTGTTGGGCGAAGCACCCCTGGTGGGGCACAGCGTCGGTTTCGACGCCAGCTTCCTCCGCAAGATGCATCTGGCCGAGCGCAACGCATTGCTTGATACCTATGAACTGGCCTCGCTTTTGTTGCCCACCCTCCCCAGCTATTCCCTCGGCAGTGTGGCGGACCACCTGGGCGTCTCGGCCCCCACCCACCACCGCGCACTGGCAGATGCGGTGCTGGCGCGCGATGTGTTGCTGGCGCTTGAAGCGCGCATCCGTGACCTGCCCGATGAAGTGCTGGCGGACCTCTGCGAACTCGCCCCGCTCTTGGTGCTGCCTGCCAGTCTGCCGCTGCACCAAGAGCGCACACGGCGCGGCCTCTCATCTGGCAGCAACACCACGACATTTGCCCGCGCCATCAATGCCCAGTTACGCATGAACCCCAATGTGCTCGACCTCCGCGTGGCCACCCTGGCGGACCCTGCGCCGCAGCCCCTGGTCGCACGCGCGGGCGGGCGCGTCGCTCCCGCGCCAGAGGTCAGCGCCGTCATCACCGCCGCGCTTCAGCAGCGCCAGCCTGCCTTGGTGGAACTCAGCGCTTTCACCGACAGCATCGAAGCTGTGCTCATCCCCATGTTGGCATGGGCGCTGCCAGCGTCGCACCGCCTCGTCATCGCGGCGGCCACCCCGGCTGCCGCCCGCGCCATAGTCGAGGTGCATTTACCCAATGCCCTGGGTCAGCTCGGACTGCCAGCGGAGCCGCCCCCCACGGTGGCGCTGTGTGCCGAGCCGCGTGATTATCTGTGCCTGCATCGCTGGTATGGCCCCTTGCGCACCGCCGTTGCGCCTGCCCCCGAAACGATGCGCGGCTTGGCCAAGCTGACGGTGTGGGCACACGACACCACCACCGGGGCGCGCGACGAAATCTCGTTGCCCACCATGGAAGCCCCTGCGTGGGATCTGGTGCGCGGCAGCAGCACGTACACCGAAATGCCCGGGTGCGCCTATCGTGAGCGTGGCTGGTGTTTCGCCCCGCGTGGCCGCCGCCGCCGCCCAGATCGTCGTCACCACGCACGCCGCCCTTTTCGCCGCCGAGGGCGCGACCAGTCTGCCAGCGGCAGCAGGCTATCTGCTCACCGAAGCGCATGCCTTAGAAGAGGGCGTGATGGCCAGTGTCGCCCACACCATTGACGCCGACAAGCTCACCCGCACGTTCGATTGGCTCTGGCGGAGTGATGGACGCGGCAATGGTGGCTTGCTGGACCGCGCCGTGCGGGCCATCCCCGGCGACACCGGGCAGAACTGGGGCAAAGTGGTGGGGCGTGCCCGTGAAGCTGCCCAGGCATTTTTCGCGGCCCTGACGACTGTGCCCGCTGACATGCCATCGTCGAGCAAAGGCGCGAATGCTGGTGAGGGTGCCCCGCAATCCGTTCGACTGGATGACGATGCGCGGGCACTCGCAGGCTGGGGGGATTTGCTGGACGCCTGGCATACGCTGGAAGGCCGCTTGGGCGCGGTGAATGAGGCCATCGCTAAAGCGCAGCGAGCCTTGGCACAGGTTGGCGAGGCTGCTGATCTGATCCCCGAGTTGATGGCGCAGGGCGACGCGCTACGCGGCATCATTCGCTGGGGAAAAGAGTGCTTGGAACATCCCCAAGGCGACATGGTGTATTGGATTCGTCCAGCACAAGCTAGCTCCCGTCCAAATCCGCGCGGGCAGCGCCCATGGAGCGGCGATGAATTCGCCACCCTGCATGCCGCGCCCACCCATGCGGCGCACCTGATCGGCCCCGCGCTGCGGGCGCTGCCCGGCGGCAGTGTGCTGGCGGGGTCGGCCTTGATGGTGGAGGGCCGCTTCGACGCGCTGGCCGAGCGGCTGGGCATCCCTGAGGTGACGCACACTGCCAGCATTGCGGTGGACTATTCGCGGCAGACCCTGTTGCTGTGCCCAACCGATGCCCCCGAGCCCAACATGCCCGCCTATCAACGCTCGCTCAATGAGACGTTGGTGGGGGTGGCTTCGACCTTGCGCGGTGGCATGGTCGTCCTCTTTGCCTCCCACACCGCGCTCCGCACGACCTATAACTCCATCAAGCAAACGCTGGAGGCCCGCGACATCTTGGTGCTGGGGCAAGGCATCGATGGCTCGTTGCGGCAGATGTGGCAAAACTTCCGCACGCAAGAGCGCATCGTGTTGCTTGGTGCTGGGGGCATGTGGGAGGGCTGGGAAGCCGAAGGCGCGCAGCCAACCTGCATTTTCATCCCACGTCTGCCATTGCCAGCGTTGGGCGACCCCGCCATCGCCGCCCGGGCCGAGCGCCACCCCGACCATATGCGCCATTTCACCGTGCCGCACGCGGCCTTGCGGCTGCGCCAGGCGCTCAATCGTCTCGCTTGGGTCCACGAGCAGCGCAATGTCATCGTCCTCTATGACACCCGCGTCGTCACCAAGGACTATGGCGCCACCATCCTCAACACCCTGCCCCCGGTGACGCAACGACAAGAGAGCACCACCATGCTTGGCACCGCCGCCCAAGAATGGCTGGCCGAGGCACGCGCTTGACAACTCGACCGCTTTCCGTCACAATCGCTGACAGCAGCGCAGCTCATCTGCGCAGAGCGACCTGACAGCGGAGGTTACGACCTATGCTCGCCCCCTACCTTGCCCGGTTGTCGCGGCGTCAACGTCTGGTGCTGGTGGGGATGTTGCTGAGCAGCGCGGCGGTCATCACCCTCGCCGCGACCTTGGTGGTGGCGTCGCCAACCACGGGGGGGCCAGCCACCAGCGGACCCCATCCCACGGGGGCCAAGCTCCAACCGCTCACCCTCACTGCGCTCCCCACGCCAACCGTGACCACCGCGCTCCCTGGCACATGGGGCAGCGCCGCGCCGACTTTCGCGCAAGCCTTCGCCTTCGCACCCACCAGCCCAGCCACGCTGATGGTGTGTGGCGTCGCCAGCGGCGCATTGCAACTGGCCCGCTCACCGGATGGCGGCAAAACCTGGGCGGCTTATCGCACTGGGGTTACTGCCCAAACCTGCGCCCTCCGCTATTCCCCAACGGATGCAAAGTCCGTCGCACTCACCGTCACCCAATGTACGTCGCCATGCAGCGCAACGGCACCTGCCGCGCTCTATCGCTCCACGGATGGGGGGGACCATTGGGCCCAGGCATCACTGCCCATCAGCGGCGGCTTTGGTGGGGTGATCGGCTGGTCGGGCACCACCCTCTACGCCGCAACGAATCTGCCGGCGCATCCCCTGGCGGTGAGCATGGGCGGCGCGGCCTTTGTCTTGCGCGATGACATTGCGCGGTTTCCGGGCCAAATCGCCGAGATGACGGCCAGCGGCGGCGCGCTGGTGGCGGTGTTGCGCGTGCCCGCTGCGGGCAGCATCCCCGCCGCCACAACCGTCGCCCAATCAGGGAATGATGGCCTGGTGTGGGCAGAGGTCCCCTTCACCGATGTCCCCTTCACCCCAACATTCGTCCATCTCAGCCAGGATGGCAGCGTGCTGGCGATCGAGGGGCAAGATACGCTGGTGGTCAGCCGCACATTGGGGGCCATCTGGCAGGCCGCCGCGCCATTCCCCTTGGGGCAGACCCTCACCCCCACTCATTTCGCCGCGCGCGCGCCAGATGGCACCCTGGTGGCGTTGCTGCAATCAACCGGCGCGACCACCACAGTGGGCCTTTTCAGCCTGGCACCGGGGACGGACACCTGGCACCCGCTCGCCGCCCCCCCCACGGGCGCGCAACTCATCACCCTCAGTTGGGCTGCCAACGGCCACCCTGTTGCCGTCTGGGCCAGCGCCACTGGGCATCTCGTGGCTGTGCATTTCTGAGCATAGCCGATGCGAACATCACATCAGCGCAGGGGTGTGGGAACGATGCCGCTGCGACGCAACGCGGCGATCTCGCTGCGGCTGAGGCCCGCTTCGGTCAGCACCGCAGCGGAGTGCTCGCC
>JACDGC010000378.1 GCA_013815535.1 Ktedonobacterales bacterium | reverse complement strand
GTCACGTTGTGGTTGCTGCAATGGCTGGCGGGCTGGCATTAAGCACGTGAGGCTCCCCGATGTCCCCTAACCTTTCCTTATAGGGGGATACTTCCCACCAGCGATCTGCATGCGTCAGCACAGAGGGGGCGCATTTGCGGCAAGCATTGCCTGGTACATACTAGATCACGTAAGTCTCAGCCACGCAAAAAGAAATACCCGGTCAGGCATGCTCCGATGCCAATGACGAGCAGCCGCACCCGCGCGGGGTCGATGCGTTGCGCCGCGCGGGCACCGCAATAGCCACCCACCACCGCGCCAACCATCATCGTCAATGCTTGGGGCCAAGCCACCGCGCCCGCGCTGATGAAGATGACCACGGCGGTGGCATTCAGCGTAATGGCCAGCAGGGTGCGCAAGGCATTCATCTTATGGATGTCGCGCATGCCCATCAGCCCCAAGATCGCTAGCATGATGAAGCCGTTGCCCCCACCATAATAGCCGCCATAGACCGCGCTGATGGTTTGAGCGACGGCGGCAATGGCCAATGTGCGCCCCGAGACGGCGTCGTCGTGGCCACGCCCACGGCGCAGCCGCGTGATGATGGGGCCACTGAGTGCGAAGAGGAGGGTGGAAAACAGCAGCAACCAGGGCACCAGCCGAGCAAATGTGACCGGCGGAGTCAGCAGCAGCAAAATGGCCCCCACCGCGCCACCAATGAAACTGCCGCCCACCAGCACGAGCGTCACCAAGCGTTGCCGGGGCAAGGCGCGTCGATAGGCCCCCAGGCTGGCGGTGTTGCCCACCAGCAACGCGGTGGCGCTGGTCGCATTCGCGGGGATGGAAGGCACGCCAGCAAACACGAGCGCGGGAAAGCCAATGAAGCCGCCGCCGCCCGCCACCGAATTCAGCAATCCCCCCAGCACGCCCGCCAGCAACAGCCCCACTGCTTGTGGCAAGGTCAGGGGGGGCAGATGCATCAATGCCTCACCGGGTCGTCACCCGCTGCACGTGCCAGTGGCAGGGTTGCAGGTGATGTTGCGTTTATCGAAGTGCTGGGTGAGTTGGCCGCTGGCAGCCGGAATGGGCATCCCACGGGGAAAGCCAAAATGGTTGATGCCACCCTGCTTGTTGAAATAGCTCAGAAACGGATTCGACAAGATGTAACCGGTGTAGGGAAAGTATTCCTTCCCATCGACATTCACGACGCGACTGGGCACATCCCAAGTGAAATTGCCATAAGAGTCTGCGTAGGGGATGTAGCCATGGCTCAACACATCGTGCGGGCTGACCCAGGTGAAATCGTTGAAGCCCCAGTTCAGCATGTCGCGGATGTCCGTCACCCAATCATTGTCGCTGTGCATGATGACGGCGATGAGGTGATGCCCGTTGCGCACCGCCGAGAGCACGTCCACGAAGCGCGCCGCGCCCGTCCAGCCGGGCTTGCCACCATCCGCGCCGGGGTACCACCACAAGGGCTGGTGCTGATTCACCAGGCCATGTTGGGGGTGCGAGGAGGTCGCGGGGATGGTGAAGTTGCGCGTGGCGAGGATGGCGGCGATGGTCGGCAACCCCAGCGCATAGCGGCCCAGCACGGCCAGATCGCGGGCGCTGCTATAGTGCCCGTCATCATCGAGCCCATGGGGGTTCATATAATGCGTGTGGGTCAGCCCCAGCGCGCCCGCCGTATCGTTCATCCATTTGATGAAGGTCGCCTCTTTGCCGCCGCCCACGCCCTCCGCGATGGCTTCGGCGGCGTCGTTGCCCGAGATCATCAGCATGCCATAGAGCAGATCGTGCAAGCTATACTGCTCACCCTTTTTGATGCCCACACAGGTGCAAAAGATGCTGGCCGCGTTGGTGGAAACCGTGATCATCTGATCTGGCGAACCATGGCTGAGGGCGACCACCGCCGTCATCAACTTGGTGGTGCTGGCCATCGCCAGGGGCATATCGCCATTCTTGCTGAAGAGGATCGCCCCGTTGCTTTCATCCATCACCACGCCCGAGGTCGCCCAGATGAGCGGCGCGGGGTGGTCGGTGTCGAGCGCGATGGAGGGGTAGACGGGCAATGGCGTGGGGGGAGTGGTGAACCCCGCCACCCCTGCGGCAAAGCCGGGTGGCAGATGCTCCGAAACGAAGGGCCGCACGACGAGCACGATGATGGCGATGATCCCCACCACCGCCGTAATGATCGCGCTGATGCGTTGCTGCGGCGTCGGCGTGCGTCCGTTGGTTTCGGCTTTTTCGGCGCGGGGCGCGTCGGGGCGAATGTGCACGGTGGGTGCCGCACTCTTCACGGTGGGGGTAGTGCCCGTCATACCTTTGACCGTGGCCGTGAAGCCAGTGGCCGACTTCCCGGTGCCGGAGTCGCTGGGCAGCATGATGATGGCTGGTCGCTGCCCGGTGATCGGCCCTTTCGGCGGGGCGGCGCTCAGGCGCGGGGCCACTTCAGGAGGCTCGGGCAGCGGCGGGAGGACGATGGGCTGCTGCCCCGTCTCGCGGCGCACCTGCTCGCGCAGTTCACGGAACGAGGTATAGCCAGGGGCCAAGGGCTGGCCAAGCTGGCGCCAATCAGGGGCATCTGGATTTGGTTGGGGCTCGCTGGGCATCGGGCATCACTCCTTCACGCGACGCCCACTATATCATGCTTCACCCCGAAGCACAAGAATTTGGGACCCCAACATTAAGCATTGCACAATAGTACCACTATCCTTGGCGCGGTGCCGCCCGCCACGGGGCGAATGTAGCGCCACCTATTCATTGGCGTAGCGAATTTGGTGTGCGGCGCGGGGCGATCCACCCCTGGCGCATGAAGACGACCACGATACTGCCGCACAGCGCCACGATGCTGCCCAGCATGAGCCAGAACCACATGGACCGCAAACCGGGCAGTTCGCTTTGCACCGATGAGCCGAAAAGCGCCACGATGAGCGTGGCAGGCAGCAAGATCGTCGACACCATCGTCAGCACTTTGATGATCTGATTCGTGCGGTGCGACATATGGGAAACATAGATATTGAACGCGCTAATCACGGACTCTTTCGCGGCGTTCAGCATGCTCAACAGGTGCGCCAACCGCACCTGCAAGTCGCGGAAGTGCCCCTCCACCTCCTCACCCGTCACGCCAGAAAAGTCCGGGCGAAAGAAACCGGTAAAGACCTCGCGGTGCTGGTCGATCAACTCCGTCAGCCCAAAGATGTAGCGTTTGAAGTGCAGCAGATCTTCTAAGAACGCGTCGCCGACATCGCTCAGGGCTTGCTCTTCGAGCAACTCACTTTGATTTTGAATATGGCGGTTGAGGTCTTCATCATAGATGAGCAATTCATCGAGCATCAGATAGAGCAGATACGCGGGGTCACGCTGCACCAGATCGGGGTTTTGCAGAGCACGCGCCCACAGTTGCTCGCCGAATGGGAGCGGCTGCCGATGCGCGCTCAACACAAAGCGGCGACTCACACACAGATCCAATTCCCCCGCCAGGATGCGATACCCCTGAGTATTGAGGCGCGGAATCGTGGCGCTCACAAAGAAATACTCGTTGAGGTTTGCCAGGGTGGGGCGCTGCCACGTTGAGTTGATGGTGTGGATGGTGGAACGTCGTAGCCCCAAAACCGTCGCCACCGCCGCTAAGTCCGGCGCGCTATATTCGCTGAGATCAGCCCAGATGAAGTGTTGTTCAGCGCGCAGCAAGTCGGGCACGGCGGCCCATTCGACTTCACGTGGCGCATCCCCAGCGGCAGCGAAAGCCAACACGCGCAGGTGCGAGATACCTGCCTGGCGCGTGGGGGCGGCTTCGACTTGCACCACTTCCTCTAAACTTTGGGGCAGTTCGGCACCTTCACGGACAAGCTCATTCACGATACATCCTCATTCTCATTGATTCTTGCTTGGCTCCCTGAGCCTCTGGCGCAAGTGCCATGCCCGAATGGTAGAGCGCTGGTGGTGCCACAGGGGAAGGAATATGAATGAACCATCGCTTTCCCCAGCAACTGCCAGAAAATGCTCTTGCAATCCTTGACATAAGCAGCTACAATGGCTGAGACAGACGGACGAGCAACCTTTCGTCCCTTAGGCTGTCTCATCGTGGTCTTATTCAAACAGGTGCCACAATGCAGTGGCAGAGAGAGGATTGCATGTCCGAAAATCCTATTCCTCCGCAGAGCCCCGCGCCAGCCCCTGGCACAGTCAAAGTCACGGGCATCGAACGCACGGGCACTGGTCTGACGGCGGTCGGCGTCATCGCCGCAGCCATTCCCCTGGTGTATCTGGCATTTGCCAGCAACATCAAGTTGGATACGCTGGATTCGATCAAGTCAGTCTTGACTGGTGGACTCATCGTCACCATCGCCGCCGCCGTCATTGGCCTCGTCGCCACGGGCTTGAACGTCCCGAACCTGGGCAAACGCCTGGGCCCTGGCCTTTCGACCGCCTTTTCAGGGGCGACCCTGGTGACGATGGCGCTCTTCTTATTCGTCACGGTCCTGCCGCGCATCAACGCCGTGCAGAACCTGAACGATAAGATCGTGCCCTTCGGCAAATCACTCAACGCCAACTGCAAGAATCCGTTGAACGCCATCAAAACGGATTATACCAAGGTGCAAACGGATGCCACCCCGCTGGCAGGCGCCATCAGTGCCATCCCCACGGGCGGGCCGATCCCCACGACGACCCAATTCGGCACCTTTGCGGCGGCCATGACGACCGACGCCGCCACCTTGCAGACCGATGCGACCAATTTCGCCACCTATCAGGCGAACCTGAACAAGCTGACCTCGCCCGACAAAAAGTA
>JACDGC010000377.1 GCA_013815535.1 Ktedonobacterales bacterium | reverse complement strand
CATCATGCTCGCTCGCTTCCGCGCAGCGCGGCGGCGCGGCCAGCACCAGTGGCAACACGTCATCCAGCGAATCAATCGGGATCAGCCGCAACGAATTGGTGATCTCGTTGGGCAGTTCATCCAGGTCGTGCAGATTTTTGCGTGGCAAGAGCAACTGTTTCAGTCCCGCGCGATATGCGGCATAGGCTTTCTCTTTCAGCCCACCGACGGGCAACACGCGCCCCCGCAGGGTGATCTCGCCCGTCATCGCTGTGTCATGGCGCACCGCCCGCCCGCTCAGCGCCGAGATCAGCGCGACGGCGATCGGCACCCCCGCTGAGGGACCATCTTTCTTCACGGCACCCATCGCCATATGCATATGAATATCGTTTTTCTCATAAAAGTTTGGTGCCAACCCCAGTTCGCGGGCTTTTCCGCGAGTGTAAGAGATGGCGGCTTGCGCCGATTCGCGCAGCACCTCGCCTAGTTGGCCCGTCAGTTGCAGCGATCCCTTGCCTTCGAGGATGGCGATCTCGATGGGCGTCAGGTCGCCGCCCGCCGCCGTCCATGCCACCCCCATCGCCACGCCAACCTGATCGCTCATTTCCGCTTCATGGCCATAGGCCTTTTGCGGCCCCAGATAGGTCGTCAAGCGCGGTGGCGTGATGCTGACTTTGGTGCGCTTGTTTTCCACCACGCGGCGGGCGACTTTGCGCATCACACCGCTGATCTCGCGTTCCAGGTTGCGCACGCCCGCTTCATAGGTATAATCACGGATGATGTGGCGCAGGGCATCGTCGCGGAATTCCAGGCGCGCGGGCGTCAGGCCGTGGTCGGTCAACTGGCGTGGAATCAAGAAGCGTTGGGCAATGTGCAATTTCTCTTCTTCGGTGTAGCCCGGCAGTTCGATGACCTCCATGCGGTCGAGCAGCGCGGGGGGAATGGTTTGCAGGGTATTCGCCGTCAGGACGAAGATGACTTTCGACAGATCGTAGGGCACTTCGAGGTAATGGTCTGAGAAGGCATTGTTTTGCTCGGGGTCCAGCACTTCCAGCAAGGCCGCCGCTGGGTCGCCCCGATAGTCCGATGCCAGCTTGTCGATCTCATCCAACACGAAGAGGGGATTCACTGTGCCCGCTTGCCGCATCGTTTGGATGATGCGCCCCGGCAACGCGCCGACATAGGTGCGGCGGTGGCCGCGAATCTCGGCCTCGTCGCGCACGCCGCCCAGCGAGACGCGCATGAACTTGCGCCCCAGTGCCTCGGCGATGGAGCGGCCCAGCGACGTTTTGCCCACCCCTGGTGGCCCCACGAAGCAGAGGATCGGGCTGCGCGAGGCTGGCGCGAGTTTGCGCACCGCCAGGAACTCGATCAGCCGTTCTTTCGCCTTATCCAAACCGAAATGGTGGTCATCGAGGATGCGTTGCGCCTCGTTCAGTTCGATGCGGTCGGGCGTCGCCTGCTTCCAGGGTAGGGCCAGCAACCAATCGACATAGGTTCGCAAGACGGTGTATTCAGGGGCCATCGTGTTCATCGCGTCCAGCCGCTCGATCTCGCGCATGGCTCGTGTGCGCACTTCCTCGGGCATGCCAGCGGCATCGACACGTTCGCGCAGATCGATGCCATCGCGTAATGCCGGGTCATGCTCCGACAGTTCACGCTGAAAGATCTTGATCTGTTCGCGCAAGTAATATTCTTTTTGGCTGCGGTCCATCTCGACCTGGACGCTCTGTTGCAGCTTGCTTTCGATCTGCTGCACTTGCATCTCTTTGAGCACCAGCCCATCAACCAGATCCAGGCGTTCGGGCACGGAGAGCGCTTCCAAGACGGCTTGGCGCGCATGCAGCGAGAGGTCCAGCGTCATCGAAACCGCGTCGGCCAGCGCGCCAGGGTCGGTGATGCCCAAAACCGTCGAAACGGCTTCTTCCATGATGCGTCCCGTGGCTTTGGCGGCCATATCGAAGTGATCGCGGACGATGCGCATGCGCGCGAGGGCCTCGGGCGAGGCATCGGCGATCTCCGCGATGGGCTCGATCACCGCCGTCAGATACATAGGATGATCGGTGAAGCGCACGACACGCGCCCGCCGCAGTGCGCGAATCATGACGCTATAGGCTGGGTCTGGCCCAACGAAAGAGCGCTCCACCAGGGCTTCGACGCCCATCAGATAGAGATCGTTGGGCTGTGGCACCTCGATCATCTCTTGGCTTTGCGCGACGACCAGCACCAGCCCATCGCGGTCCAGCGCGGCGTCGATGGCCCGCCGGGTCTTTTCTTGCTCGATATAGAGTGGCATGACCGTGTTTGGTAAGAGAACGCTATTGCGCAGGGGGATGACCGGTAATTCATGCGGTCCAAAATCATAGGCGTGTGTGCGACCAGTGCGTCTGCCCCGCGCGGCGCGGCGTGGCGGACGCTGTGAAGTATCCATGAAGGAGGGCCTTTCATAGCGAGTGAAATAAGACAAGGGAGCGCAGTGCGCGGCTGAAGCGATATCGCTCAGTATATGACGTATGCCCAAGGGATGCAACAAAGCGGATCTGGCTATGACCTTTGGGATTCGCCTGCCGTCTTATCTGATGGGCACTATGTGACTCGTTCACCACGGGGAGGAAGCGATGGCCAACGAACTTGGGGGGCTGCACTGGGTCGCTGTTGGCGCGGGGCGGTTGGCCCTGCGCGGGCGACCAGGGAAGCAATGGCTCGATCATCTGGCGGCCACAGGGTGCACACGCGTCGTCACCCTGCTTTCCGCGCGGGAAGGTGCCGAAGCGTTGGGTCAGGCGATTCAGCAGCAAGGCGTCGCGTGGACGTGGCTGCCCCTTGCCAACGCCAGCACGCCACAGGGTGACGCTGCCACGCGCCTCATCACGGCCCTGCCCGCGCTTTCGGCGGCGTTGGATCGCGGGGAAGCGATCGTGATCCATTGCGCGGCGGGCATTCACCGCACAGGCATGGTGGCCTATGCGCTGCTGCGCTGGCGTGGGCTGGCAGAGGCCGATGCGCGTGCGACGCTCGCACGTCTGCGCCCCACGACGGCCAACGGCATGCAGGCGCGCCATTTCGCGTGGGGCGACGGCCTCTGTGCGGACCCGCCCGCGCCGCCGCCTGATGCATGATTCACCTACTTGGCTAGCCCGCGCCTCCCTAAATGGTGCATTTGTTGGCTGACTGAGACGAATGCATGTCTCATCCGTCCCTAATCATGCAATGTTGGATCTAGGGAGTGAACGCGCAACGATGGGGCAACGACCTGGGCGTGGTTGGGGGTGGCTCGCGTGGGGGCTGGCGGCGGCCTTTGCGCTGGATCGCGCGCTGAAGCTGGTGGCGGTCGAGCGTGCCTTTCATCGTCCCGCGCCTGTGCCACCCGATGAGTGGCCCACCGTGACGTTGCTGCAACCCATCACCCGTGGTGTGCCTGACCTGCGCGCCAATCTCGCCGCCCGCGCCCGCTTGGCATACCCCGCGCCCATTCAGCATCTCTTCATCTGTGACGCTGCGGATGCCCCCGCACAGGCTGCCTGCCAGGATCTGCTCGTGGCCCACCCAACGCTGAACGGCCAAATCATCACTGTCACCCATCCGGGGGCCGCCATCGCGCCCAAGATCCCCAAACTGAGCGCGGGGCTGCCCCTGGCGACCGGCACGGTGCTGTGCCTGCTGGATGATGATGTCGCTCCCCGTCCCGACGCGCTCCAGCGCCTCATCCCCTACCTCAGCTTGCCCGCTGTGGGGGTCGTCTTCGGCCTTCCCAACAATGCGGGGTGGCACACCCTGTGGTCGGGTATGCTCAGTGGCTTCACCAATGCGAATATGCCCCTCAGCTTCATCGCCCTGGCCGCGCTGACGGAACCCTTTCGCATCACCGGCCACATGGCGGCCTATTCGCGCGTGGCATTCGTGGCGGTTGGCGGGCTGGCGGGTCTCGCGCAATCCATCGATGACGACTTCGAGCTGGGGCGACGTTTACATGCCCATGGCTACCATACGATCCAGGCCCCCGTCGTCTATGATATCGTGAATGACCTACCCACCGCGCGGGCCTATCATCGCCAGTTGCATCGCTGGTTCGTTTTGCCGCGCCACGCGATGTTGCCCCACCTGACCCCTCGGCAGCGCTTCATCTCGCTCGCGGTCAGTGGCCCCACGTTGGCGATTCCCGGTCTGGTGCTTGCCGTGGCGCTGGCCCATCCGCGCCGCGCGACATGGGCGGCCCTCGGCACGGTGCTGGGCACCTTTGCGGCCACCTATGCCCTGACGCAGCACCGCTATCTGCGCGGCCACACGCCCTGGCATGGCTGGCTCTTGTTGCCCGCTTTCGCCATTGCCACGCCGTTGCACGCTCTGGCAACGCTGCTGCTGCGCAGCGAGATCGAATGGCGCGGCCAACGTCTGCGTCTGTGCCGCGATGGAACCTATGAGGTCATGTCATGAACGTGCTTGCGTTGCTGCTCGGTGTCCTGTTCATCTTGGAACGTCTGGTGAAAGAGGTGCTGGTGGTGCGCTTCTTCGCCCGTGCCATTCCCCCCTACCGGCGCACGCCGGAACTGGTGAGCATCCTCCAGCCGATCGTCAGTGGCGACCCCGACTTGCCAGCGGTGTTGGCGGCGACGCTCACCGCGCCCAGCCGCTTGCGCCGCGAGTTCCTCTGGCTTGGTGATGAGGCGGATGCCGTTGGTGCGGAGATCTGCGCGGCGCTGATGGCCCAACACCCCGAGGCAGACATTCGCTACGTGGCGTTGCCGCCCGCGCCGCAGGGCTACAATCCCAAGATGTTCAAGCTGGCCAACTGTGCCC
>JACDGC010000011.1 GCA_013815535.1 Ktedonobacterales bacterium | reverse complement strand
AGCCAAGCGTTCCGCGCCGAGCATCATCTTCATCGACGAAATCGACGCGGTGGGTCGCCAGCGTGGCACCAGCCTCACCACCAACGACGAGCGCGAACAGACCCTGAACCAGTTGCTCGTTGAGATGGACGGTTTCGACACGCGCTCAGCCGTGGTGGTCATCGCCGCGACGAACCGCCCCGACGGGCTGGACCAAGCGCTGCTGCGCCCCGGACGTTTCGACCGCCGCGTGGTGGTGGACCGCCCCGACTGGAAGGGCCGCCAGGCGATCCTCACCATCCACTCACGCAATGTGCCGCTCGCGCCAGATGTCGATCTGACGCAACTCGCACGCTCCACCACAGGCATGGTCGGCGCGGACCTCGCCAACCTGGTCAACGAAGCGGCCTTGCTGGCGGCGCGCCGCAACCTCGAAAAAGTGACAATGAGCAATTTCGAGGAAGCGTTGGATAAGATTCAGCTTGGTGCTGAGCGTCCGCTGGTGCTTTCCGAAGATGACATGCGCGTGGTGGCCTACCACGAAGGTGGGCACGCCCTGGTGGGTCTGTTGACGCCGCACTCTGACCCAGTCACCAAGGTGACGATCGTGCCACGTGGCCAAGCGCTGGGCGTGACGCAATATACGCCCATTGATGACCGCTATAACTACTCGAAAGAGTACCTCTTCGCGCGCATCATGAATGCGCTGGGCGGGCGCACCGCCGAAGAAGTGGCGCTCGGCAGCATCACCACGGGCGCGGAAAATGACTTCCAGCAGGTGACGGCCATCGCGCGCCAGATGGTCACCAAATGGGGCATGAGTGACCGCGTCGGCCTCGTCTCGTTCAGCGACCGCGCCAGCCCCTTTGGCGGTGGCGGCATGACGGATGGCAGCCACGAATATTCGGATGAAACAGCCAAGATCATTGACGAAGAGGTGCATGCCATCGTCGATGCTGCCTATCAGCAAGTGAAAAAGGTTCTGACGACCTATCGCACGACGTTGGACCGCATCGCCCAAGAGTTGCGCCGCAACGAATCGCTCAATGCGAAGCAGTTGCAAGCGATTGTGGATGCCACCGGGGCTGGCTCGGCGGCGGCCATGGCGCAAGCGACCACGGCCACCAACCATTCCCAAGACATCCACCCGGCGGTGGAAGCCAGCATCGAACAACCAACCCAAGGCGGCGGCGTCTAGTCGCCTCGACCTCCCTGCCCTTGTCACTGAGGATCGGTGGCGAGGGCATTTTTGTGTGGGATGAGGCGTGCTCATGTCATGGCTGAGCGACACCGCCACGGAGATGCCCACAACGCAGGAAATGGGGTTTGCGATGCTCATCTATGATGCGGTGATTCTCGGGGTGGTGTCAGTGCTCGCCGTGAATCTGATCGGCAGTCTGCTGGCGCTGCGCAGACTCGACCGTTTCACCCCGACAGCACGCGGGGCAGCGGCGTGGCCGCGCATCTCGGTGCTCATCCCCGCGCGCAACGAGGCCGCCACCATCCAAGAGTGTCTGAATTCGCTGCTGAACCAAGACTACCCCAACTGTGAGATCCTGGTGCTCGATGATGAGTCCGATGATGCCACCAAAATGATTGTCCAAGACATCGCCCAGCGCGACCCACGGGGGCGGCTGCGCCTACTGGCAGGGGGGGCGCTGCCGCCGGGCTGGTTGGGCAAGTGCCACGCTTGCGCGCAACTTGCCGCTGCGGCAACGGGTGATTATCTGCTCTTTACCGATGCCGACACCACCCATGGCCATCATTCCCTGGCCAACGCGCTAGCGGTCGCCGAAAGCTGGCACGTGGGATTGGTGTCTGTGCTGCCGCGCCAGCGCGCCATGACCCCACCCGAACAACTGTTGCTGCCCCTGCTGCCCTTCAACATCCTGACGCTGCTGCCGGTGGGGTTGGTGCGTCGTCGCCCAGAGCCAAGCCTCTCGGCAGGCATCGGGCAGTTTCTCTTCTTCCGGCGGAGTGCCTACATCGCCACGGGTGGGCACGCCGCCGTGCGTGACCGTGTGCTGGACGACGTGGAGCTGGCGCGCGGCGTGAAAGCGGCAGGCTTCAGCATGGCGCTGATGGATGGGGGCACCGCCGTCCGCTGCCGCATGTATACGTCATATGATGCGATCTGGCGTGGCTTTTCCAAAAACCTTTTCGACTTCTATGGCCGCTCGCCCCTCTTCACCGTCGTCGCGGTGCTGCTGCAAGCGGCGCTCTATGTGGCGCCGCCATTGCTGGCGCTGCTGGCGCTGCTGTTGCGCCAGCCTTGGCCGCTTTTCAGCATCCCCGCTGCGACATATGGGCTGGCGCTGGGGATGCGCCTGCTGCTGGCAGGGCGTGTGGGCGACCGAGGCACCGATCTGCGCCGGGATTCCGGCTGGCTCTCGGCGCTGGTGCATCCCATCGGCATGGCGTTGCAGTGCGCCATCACCCTCAACTCGATGCGGTGGGGGCTGACGGGGCGGATGCAGTGGAAAGGGCGTGTTTACCCGGCGAAGCGCGCGAGCGGTTAGCTTAGTCGCCCTCACGCAGCCAAGCGACGGCGTCGGGGGCGCAATAGGTGATGATGAGGTCAGCCCCCGCACGGGCAATGGCAGTGAGGGCTTCCAGGGTGGCGCGGCGCTCATCGAGCCAGCCATTCGCGGCGGCGGCCTTGAGCATGGCATATTCGCCGCTGACGTGATAGGCGGCGATGGGGAGCGTGATCTGGTCGCGCACACGTGCGATCACGTCCAGGTAGAGCGTCGCGGGCTTGACCATGATGATATCCGCCCCTTCGGCGACATCCAGCGCGACCTCGCGTAGCGCCTCGCGGCCATTGGCAGGGTCCATCTGATAGGTTCGCCGGTCGCCCACCTGGGGGGCAGACTCCGCCGCCTCGCGGAAGGGGCCATAAAACGCTGAAGCATATTTCGCGGAATAGGCCATGATGGGGATGTCGACGAATCCCCCGGCATCCAGCGCGGCACGAATGGCACCGACACGGCCATCCATCATATCGGATGGGGCAACGACATCCGCGCCCGCCTCAGCGTGGGAAAGGGCCTCGCGTGCCAGCAGTTCCAGGGTGGCATCGTTGGCCACCGTCACACCATTGCGCCCAGTCTGCAAGACGCCGCAATGCCCATGGTCGGTGTATTCACACAAGCAGACATCCGTCATGACGATGAGGTCAGGCACGGCGGCTTTCATCGCGCGGGTGGCGGCCTGCACGCCACCCGTGGGCGACCATGCGCCGCTCCCTTGGGCATCCTTCGTTTCGGGCAGGCCAAAGAGCAGCACCGCCGGAATGCCGAGATTGGCGATGCGTTCAGCCTGGGCCGCCATGGCACTCACTGGCCACTGAAACTGTCCTGGCATGGAACTGATGGGGCGTGGCTCGCGCAACCGCTCATCCACGAAAAGGGGATAGATGAATTGGTCGAGGCGCAGGGTATGCTCGCGCACCATGCGACGGAGCGCAGCGCTCTGCCGCAGGCGGCGCGGGCGGATGATGGGGGCATCAGGCATGTTCATCAGGCGCGGCTCTTTCAGCGGTGGGGACGACAGCGGCCTCGGCGGTGGCTGCCAGGGGGAGGCGCAGATAGAGTTCACGGTGGCGCAAGGCAAAACCTAGGGACTCATATAGTTTCACGGCGGCGGCGTTGCCCTCCCACACGTGCAGGTCCAGACTGCGCACGCCGAGCAACGGGGCCTGCTGCACCACGTATTCCAGCACGGCGCGGGCAAGGCCATGTTTGCGCCAATGCGGATGCACCACCACGCGCTTGATATAGCCGACATCCGAGATGAGCATGGTCGGCGCGAGCAAGAGCTCGGCTTTGCCAACAACGCGAAAGGGTGCATCGGTGGCCATCTGGGGCGCCAGTTCAGCCAGGAAGATGAGGTTGCGCTCGTGGACGGAGGGATCGACCGAGCCGAAATATTTATCGACATCGCGGCTGATGGCGCGGTGGGGCGAAGTGCCAAACGCATCCAACCATTCGATGGCCGAGATATCGTCAACCTGCGCGAGGCGGAGCGTGAAGGGGGCCGCAGGGGCGGCATCGTGTTGGCGCATGGTCATTCGGCTATTCGGCTGGCTTGGTGGGCAGCCGCAGGACGGCCACGAAGGCGACAGTCCCTGCCGCCAGATAGCACAGACCCAGGAAGATGTGGTCCGAATCGGGTCCCTTGAAGAGTTGGTAGATGGCGTAGCCTCCCAGCCCAACCCCCATCAGCACCAGAATGATAATACGCTGGATACTCTTTGACATGACGACTCCTCATTGGCCAGCACGCTGGCAACTCACCTTCGGATTATAGCATATGCGACATGGCAGGGGCAGCCTGCCATGCCGACAGTGCCGGAAGGTACGGGGGTGCGTTGCGGCTACTGCGGTGGCGTCATTTGGCCGCGCAGAAATCCATCCCACTGGCGGTCAGACAGGAGGGTGCGGAGCGTCAGCAAGACACGCGCGGACGGGGTGACCAAATAGCGAGTGCGGGGACGGCGCGCCGTGATGGCACGCTCGATGGTCGCGGCGACATCCTCTGGGGTGCCGCCCAGCCGCGCGAGGGGGCCGCTTTGATAGGTTTCTTGCGAGATCTTGGCAACCGAGGCGTTGAAGGCGGCATAGGGATCGTCATCGGTGGTGGCGGGGGCGACACTGGTCGCGGCGGTTTCACCGAAGCGCGAACGGATGAGGCCAGGTTCGATCAGCACCGCATCGATGCCAAAGCCGCCGACCTCGAAACGCAGCGCATCAGTGAGCGCCTCAACGGCATATTTGCTGGCGTGGTAATAGCCACCCCCCGGAAAGGTGAGGCGTCCGCCCATGGAACTGAGGTTGATGATTTTGCCCCAATGCTGGCGACGCATCCCTGGCACCACCAGTTGCACCAGCCGCGCCAAACCAAAAACATTCGTCTCGAATTCGCGCCGCACCTGATCTATTGGCACTGTGGCAATGGCCCCACTCTGGCTATAGCCCGCATTATTGATGAGAACGCCTAGCGCACCCTCCGCCGCCTCAACCTGGGCGATGGCTGCCACCATCGACGCCTCATCTGTTACGTCCAGTGCCAGGGTCTGGCAACCCGACTGTGCCAGATCGGCGATGTCGGCACTGCGGCGTGCGGTCGCATAGACGCGCCAGCCATGGGCTGCCAGCCGCAGCGCAGTCGCTTTGCCGATGCCCGATGATGTGCCCGTGACGAGCACAGCCCGCGAGATTGCGTGTGCCATGATTATTGCTCCCCTTTATTCGTATCTGTGGCCTGCACCGCCATGCCCCACAATAGGGCGCGGAGCATCCGCATGAGATATGCACGAAAATCAACGGCAAAGATGGCGAGATCCGGCGATTGAATCACTTCGCGTACCACCGGGGTCGGATCCGCCATGCTCCGTATCCCCACCACCAAAACATGACATTGCAGCAAGACTTCCATCCCACCGCCCAGCGTTGTCAGAAAGGGGAGGACGCGCTCCAGGCATACGCCTGTGACCTGTAGTTGCTCGCGCAAGCGCTGCTTAAAAGCACGCGCCGTCGCAAAAGCGATGTTGTGTTCCAAGATGCTGTAAAGAATCGCCGTCAAGCGCGTGAGGGTTGGGCGTTCCGCCAACGTCGCGTCGAAGAGGGCAACGACTCGCTCAATCGCTGCCCCATCTGGTGCGATGCTAGTGAGGCCCGCCCGCATCACCGCGAACCACTCATCAAGTTGCTCCCCCAGCAGCGCCAAAAAAAGCGCTTCTTTACTGGGGAAGTAAAGATAGAGCGTCCCTTTCACCACGTGGGCGGCGTCGGCGACCTCAGCCATGGTGATCGCTCCATAGTCGCGCTCAGCAAAGATGCGCGCTGCTGCCGCCAGGATGGCGCCGCGCCGCGTCTGCTTCTGCGCCGCTGACATCGCTCGCCGTTGAAACGCCATCGCTCACCCCCAGAAGATAAATGACTCTGGGTCAATTATAAATGACTGTGAGTCATTTGTCAAGAGGCACGGCGATACGTCGGTCAACATCAATCGGTTTCGCGGTCCTCAGTTGCCTGCATGGGTTGAAATTGGAGCAGGTCCTATTCCCTCTGCCCGTTGGTCCCGCGTCCTTGTTGCACGCGCCACCACCCCGTATACTGGATTGATAGAATGCCTTTGCGAAAACATGGTTGCGAACCATTCCAGCTTTTCTCTTGGCGGCAACCCGCCTGGGTTGCCATAGCCCACCTGGCCTCTTCCGCTAGTGTTCCACGCGTTTGCCCGAAAGGATCACGATGGCTGCCGAATTTACCCACCTGCATGTGCATAGCGAGTATTCGCTGTTGGATGGTCATTCCCGCATCAAGAAGCTGGTGGGGGCCGCGAAAGATCAGGGAATGAACGCGCTGGCGCTGACCGACCACGGCGCGATGTTTGGCACCATCGAGTTCTATCAGGCATGCAATGATGCGGGCATCAAGCCCATCTTGGGTGTTGAGGGATATTTGTCGCCGCGCGCAATGGGTGAACGCACCGGGCAATATGACTATTGGCACCTGCTGCTGCTGGCCGAGAATGATGTGGGCTATCGCAACCTGTTGCAACTGACCACCTTGGCGCACACCAAGGGCTATTATCTGCGCCCACGCTTGGACCGCGACACGCTGGCGCAGTATAGCGAGGGCATCATCGCCACCTCCAGTTGTCTTTCAGGCGAAATCCCCAAGCTGCTGCTGAAAGAGGATCTCAACGGGGCCAGACAGACCGCCAAGTGGTATCAAGATGTCTTTGGCGACCGCTTTTTCTTGGAATTGCAAGAGCACCATGGCGACGGCAGCGAGCAGACGAAGCTCAATGGGCTGCTGCTCGACCTGCACCGAGAGACGGGCATTCCCCTAGTGGCGACCAACGACCTGCACTATGTCGGCGCGCACGACGCCGACGCGCAGGACGTGCTGCTGTGCATCCAAACCGGCAAGACGCTGGAAGACCCCAAGCGCATGCGCTTTGACAGCAAAGAATATTACCTGAAAAGCCCCGCCGAGATGGAGGCGCTCTTTGGCCACGTGCCCGCCGCACTGCGCAACACGATGGTCATCGCCGAACGCTGCAATGTGAAGATCCCCTTCGGCGAGGCGTCGCTGCCCAACTTCCCCATCCCGCCGGAGTTCCCGTCGCAGGAAGCCTATCTGCGCTATCAGGTGGACCAAGGAGTGCGGCGCATCTTTGGCGAGACGACCGAGCAGATCGAGCAGAAGCTGGACTATGAACTGAACATCATCAACAGCAAGGGCTTCACCTCATACTTCCTGATCGTGTGGGACTTCGTCAACTATGCGCGCAGCCGCGACATCCGCTGCGTGGCGCGCGGCTCGGCGGCGGGCAGCCTGGTCAGCTATTGCCTGGGCATCTCGAACGTGGACCCCATGCGCTATGACCTGCTTTTTGAGCGCTTCCTGAACCCCGAACGCAAGTCCATGCCCGATATCGACACCGACTTCCCCGATGACCGCCGCGAAGAAATCATCATCTACGTCGCGGAAAAGTATGGCTGGGACCGCGTGGCACAGATCGTCACCTTTGGCACACTGGCGGCCAAGGCCTCGGTGCGCGACGTGGGCCGCACGCTGGGGCTGCAAGCGGAGGCCGACAAGACCGCGCGGCTCATCCCCACCGGCCCCAAGGTGACGCTGCAATCCGCCATGGATGACGTGAAGGATCTGCAAACCCTCTATCAGCAAGACCCCAACGTCAAGCGCATCTATGACATGGCACGCTCGGTTGAGGGATCGGTGCGGTCGACGGGCGTGCATGCGGCAGGCGTGGTCATCGGGCGCGATCCACTGGTGCAATATGTGCCGATGCATCTGCGCGACCCGAAGGACCCAAAATCATGGTTGATCGCCCAATACGAGCAGGCGCACATCGAAGCATTGGGCTTGCTGAAGATGGACTTCCTGGGGCTGTCGAACCTGACGATCCTGCAAAACGCGCAGAAGTTCATCCGCGAAACGCGTGGCATCGAAATCGACCTGGATCGCCTGCCAACCGAGGGGCCTGAAGCGGAAAAAGCCTTCGATCTGCTGGGGCGTGGCGAGACGACGGGCGTCTTCCAATTCGAGTCGGGCGCGATGCGGCGCTACTTGGGCGAACTGAAGCCCACCTGCGTCGAAGACCTGACCGCCATGGTCGCCCTCTATCGCCCTGGCCCGATGGATTCGATCCCGGATTTCATCGCGTCGAAGCATGGCAAGAAGGTCGTCAAATATCTGCATCCCGCGCTGGAGCGCTTCCTGAAAGAGTCGTATGGCATCATCGTGTATCAAGATCAGGTGCTGTTGATCGCGGTGCATCTGGCGGGCTTCACCTGGCTGGAGGTCGACGCATTCCGCAAAGCCATGGGCAAAAAGAAGCTCGAAGACATGCAGAAATATAAGGTGAAGTTCATCACGGGCTGCATCAAGCATGATATCAGCGAGTCTGTCGCCACACAACTCTATGATTTGATCGAGCCATTTTCTGGTTATGGCTTCAACAAGGCGCATGCCTGCGCGTATGCGTGGGTTTCGTATCAGACGGCCTATCTGAAGGCGAACTATACGGCGGAGTTCATGGCGGCGACGCTGACGACCGAATCCAGCGACACCAAGAAGGTGCTCAACGCCATCGCGGAATGCAAACGCATGGCGGTGCCCATCCTCGCACCCGATGTGAGCCACAGCGAAGCAGGCTTCACCGTCGAGCGCTTAGCGGACGGCACGTATGCCGTGCGCTTTGGCTTGCTCGCCATCAAAAATGTTGGCAGTCGGCCCATCGAAGAGATCGTCAGCGAACGGCGCAAACACGGCGCCTTCCGCAATCTCGCGGACCTCTGCGCGCGGGTCGATGCCAAGACCGTGACACGCGGCACCGTGGAATGCCTCATCAAGGCAGGCGCGCTCGACACCTTGGGCACTCGTACCCGCTTGTTGCATGCCCTGGACGCCGCCATCAAAATCGGCCAGCAGCAGCAAAAGAGTCGTGCCAGCGGCCAAAGCAGCCTCTTTGGTGGCGACGATGAACATGGCGTCGCCATCTTTGACTTGCCCAACATCGCCGAGCTGGCCCAAGAGCAGTTGCTTGCCTGGGAGCGCGAACTGATCGGCTTTTACCTCTCGGCCCATCCGCTCAGCCATTTGGAGCGCATCTTGAAGGCGCGGGTTTCCACGTTCATCCCATTGCTCAGCGATGAATGGGCAGGGCAGCAGGTGACGCTGGGCGGGCGCGTGGTCGAGACGCGCCGCATCATCACCAAGAAGAACACGACGATGATGATCGTGCAGTTCGAGGACCTGCAAGGGGCCATCGAGATCACCGTTTTCCCCCGCTTGTATGCGGAATCATCCGAGATGTGGGTGGAAGAAGCGCGGCTCTTCGTCACGGGCAAGATCGAGATGCGCGAAGAAGAAGTGCGCTTCACCGCCGAACGCGTGGAACGCATCGACCACACCGAAGAAGCCGTGCGCGCGGTGCCGCATCACCTGCGTGTCTTCATGCCGCGCAATAGCAAAGCCAGCCACGATCTCGCCCGCGCCGAAGATGTGCTGCACATTCTGGAAAGCTACTCTGGCCCCGACACCTTCGAACTCTTGATGCAGCTCGGCGAGGGGCAAGATGATGTGATCGTCCTCACGCCCCCCAACAACCACGTCAAATACACCCCGGAACTTCACCTGAAACTGGAAGACAAGTTAGGCGCGGGCGCGGTGATGGTGGGCGAAGAACAGTAAGGCCTCATTGCGCAGCAAGCTGGTAGCGGCGAATGCATTCATCAATGTAGTCGCCGTCGATAGGCTGCAAAACCGATTTGATGCGCCATTGATCTGAAACATTCTTGAGGAACTCGCACAGCACGATGCCCCAGTTCTCTGGATATTTTTGCCCCAGATTGATGTCCACATATTGTGCGTTACCCGTCGTGCTGAGCACACGGAACCGCACATCAGCATGCTTAAAAAGTTGTGTCGTTCGTTGGTCGCCCAGCGTCATAACCCGCGTTGATCCCTTATAGATGTGGATATAGAGCACGATGCGCACGATGTCGGCGGGCAACTTCGAGAAATCAATCGTACCCATTTCGTCAGGTGCCAAAACATTCCCGCCGAAACGTTCATCAGCGGAGCGGGTGATGGCGGCCATGCTCGGACTGCTGCCAAAGGGAAAGATATGGTTCGAATCTGGCCAATACACGATATCGTGCTCTGAGGTAATGCGGGCCGCCTCAGGGGCTGTGATGCTGCCATGGCAAGCAAAGATCGCATAATCAACATCGAACTCTTGGTCCTTGACGGCATTTGCCGCTGCCTTTGAAACGCCCCATCGCATCTCCAGCTGGACGACCGTTCCCAGACTGGTGATATCAACCGCCTGGTCTTTTTCTAAGACGAGACGAATGCCATCTTGATTAGCCCCGACGGGAATGTTGGTTTGGTTCGCCGGAGGCAACGGTCGCGTTACAGGCTTGCCCCCATAGTTAATCTCGCGGACAACGCGCAAGATGGCACTCGTATATTGCGATTCGGTTGCGTCATAGTAGTGCAGCGCACTCCACATGGCGGGGATTTCACTAGGCGGACAATGTTTAGCCACCACGACGATTGGAGGCCGCATCAAGCCTTGTTTCGCACGGGCGATGGCAGTATTGACCTCTTCTTGCACCCATTCAGAGCGAATGGCGGCTGGCGTAAGGACGAGAATCAACATGTCGCGTTGCATGGCGGCATTGAGTTGGGCGACATAGTTGCCTGATGTCATGTGTGTGGTGTCGAGCCAAACATTGATATCTTCACCGCGCAGGTCATGGGCGAGTTTCGTAGCGAATTCAGCATCGGGGGTTGCGTGGCTGATAAATACTTTGGGCTTATCCATAAAGCACCTCTTGTTGTAGCCAGCCGATCAACACGCTGGTTCGCTGGCAATGGTTCATCTGGCCTCATTATGTGCGTTTGCCACGCACAAGTCAAGAAAAATGAGATTATTTTCGCGTAAAAATTTTTCTACATCGATTTTAAATCTGTCTCATCAGCGTCGCGTCGATCCAGCGGATCACTTGGGCGTGCAGGCGGGGCCGCGCGTCGGGCGTGTCGAGAAACTGGGCCAGGTTCAACAGGTCCAGTAGTTTGGCGCGACGGTGCCAGTCTGGCGGCAAAGTTCCACCACCTGCTCGATAGCCTGCAATGAACGACTGGGCATATTGCGCAGGTTGGTCGTCCTCGATCCGCAGAAATTGACCAATGTCGAAGCAAGGGGAGCCAGCATATGCGAACTCCCAATCCAGCACAGCCGCGACTTCCCAACTGGCTCCGGCGGGGCGCATCAGCAGATTTTGGCCTTGAAAGTCGGCGTGCAGCAGCACCGCTGGCTCGCCAGTTGTCGTCATTGCAGCGGCATGCTCAGCAACGAATCCCAAAAGCCGCTCAGTGCGTGCCTCGCCTAACCAGCGGTGCCCGTTGCCTGGCACGATGCAGTTCGTCACATAGGCCGCCCATTCACTGCCAGCACCAGACATGGGGGTGAGGATGCTGAGATCGGGCGCGAAGAAGCCTGCGCATGGCATCTGCTCAGCATGAATCGCCGCCAGCACTTGCCCAGCGGCATGTGCACAGGCGGCAGTGGTCGCGGCATCAGCGGTCGCCAGCGCGGCATCCAACGGTTCGCCAGCTACCCACGAGAGGATGGCATAGGGCTGGCCGACGATCTGCCCATCGGGGTCGGCGAAGAGCAATTCAGGCATGGGCACGCGCCCACGCAGCCGCGCCATGATGGCCCTCTCGATATGCGCGACGGCTGCACCACCCACATAGAGCCGCAACACGACGGGCGCGGGCCATCCCGCAAGGGAGACCCGATAGTTCGTGTTGGAATAGCCACCCATCAGCGGCGCCATGGCAATGACCGCAGTCCCCGCTGCGATGGGGGCGAGCATCCGCGTCAGGGTTGATGGAACGAGGGTGATAAGCGGATGGCGGCGTTCGAGTGGGCCGTCTTCCGTGGCCATCACTCCTCCCCTTCCTCGCCGCCACCCCAGGTCAATTCCACCTTGCCCAGCCGCACGATGTCGCCATGGTGGACGCCCGCGCGTTCCAGCGCGGCCTCCACCCCCAGGCGACGCAGATGCTTTTCGAGCCGCACCACGGCTTCTTCGGTGGTGGTGTCGGTCATCACGGCCAAGCGCTCGGCGCGTTTGCCACGCACCACAAAGACGCCATCATCCTCGCGAGTGACGGTGAAGTGATTGTCATCCACGGGGCGCAACGTCGCCATGCCCTCACCGATGCTCGAAGCCGCGACCTCGGGCAGCGGGCGCAGGGGAATCTCGCGCAAGCGCTCGGCAGTGAAGTTGAGCAACTCCGCGACGCCTTCACGGGCGGGTGCCGAGATGGCGAAGGCGGGCAGGCCGCGCTCCCTGGCTTTCGCTTCGACCTCGGGCCAGCGTTCGCGTGCGGTGGGCAAATCCATCTTGGTGAAGACGATGATCTGCTCAAGTTGCACCAGTTCAGGGCGATAGGCCGCGAGTTCACGGTTGATGGTTTCGTATTCATCCCACGGGTCCTGGGCCAGGTTGTCGCCGTCGATCAAGTGCAACAGCAAACGTGTACGCTCCACATGGCGCAAGAAATCGTGCCCCAGGCCGACGCCTTCCGCCGCGCCCTCGATGAGGCCAGGGATATCCGCGATGACGAAGCTTTGGCTGTCGCCAATATCGCCAATCGCGGCGACGCCCAGGTTGGGTACTAGCGTGGTGAAGGGGTAGTTAGCAATCTTGGGGCGCGCGGCGGTGACGATGGAAAGCAATGTCGACTTGCCCGCATTGGGCAGCCCCACCAGCCCCACATCAGCGATGAGTTTCAGTTCCAGGGTCAGTTCCAACTCTTCGCCGGGTTCGCCCAACTGGGCCTCGCGTGGGGAGCGATTCGTGGGGGTGGCGAAGTGGGTGTTGCCCAACCCGCCGCGCCCACCACGCGCCACCTGCACCCGCTGCCCCGTCGAAGTCAGATCCCCCAAAATCTCGTTCGTGTCGGCGCGGCGCACCAGCGTCCCCGCTGGTACGTTGATGATGAGGTCATCACCCGCCTTGCCATGCATGCGATTGCCGCCACCATTGCCGCCATCTTCCGCGACAAAGCGTTGGTTATAGTGAAAATCCACCAGGGTGTTGATGTTGGCATCGCCCTCAAAGAAAACAGTGCCACCCCGCCCCGCGTCGCCACCATCAGGGCCACCCTGCGTGACGAACCGCTCGCGACGAAAGTGCCGGGAGCCGTTGCCCCCATTGCCCGCTTTGACAAAGATGCGTGCGCGATCAAAAAATTCCATACTATCCTCCCGGAGCGAGACACAACGAACGCCAGGCGGCGCACCAATTGCGCGCCATGCCTGGCGGACGGGATGGGGTAGGCCCAACAGGATTCGAACCTGTAACCAACCAGTTATGAGCCGGCTGCTCTGCCGTTGAGCTATAGGCCCGCAAATGCAGGTGATCACGGATATCGTACCATGCCAGGCTTGGGGCGTCAAGCAATCGCCCACCACCTGCCGCCGTTGGGCATCTTCAGCCAGTGGGTGACCCCATGGTACGAATTGCCCACACGCGGAGGGTTGGTAGCTCTCAGGCGGAGCGATGCGGTATATCATAAGAAAGCATGATTTACCATTCACAGCGCAGCAACAGCGATATTATGAAAGGAATCCCATCATGGCTGAGCCATTTCGCGCGTTCGTCATCGAGAAGAACGGGGAGCAGTTCCAGGCCGAGGTGCGCCAGTTGCGGCGAGACGACCTCAGCGCGGGGGGCGTGGTCATTCGCGTGGCCTACTCTGGCGTGAACTATAAGGATGGGCTGGCGTGCATCCCCACTGGCCAGGTCGCGCGCAAATCGCCCTTGGTGCCAGGGATCGATCTGGCGGGCATCGTGGAAGCCTCGGATGACCCACGCTTCGCGGTCGGCGCGGCGGTGTTGGCGACGAGCTATCGCCTGGGCACTGCCCATGATGGGGGCTATAGTGAATATGCGCGCGTGCCAGCGGAATGGGTGGTGGCGCTGCCAGAAGGGTTGACAGCGCGTGAGGCGATGGCCCTGGGCACGGCGGGCTTCACCGCCGCGCTGGCCCTGCATCGGCTGGAAGCTAACGGCGTCAGACCGGATAGGGGGCCGATCCTGGTGACTGGGGCCACAGGGGGGGTGGGCAGCATCGCCGTGGCGCTGTTGGCCAAGCGCGGCTACACCGTCGCCGCCAGCACGGGTAAAACCGACGCGGCGGATTATCTGCGCCAATTGGGGGCCAGCGAGATCCTCAGCCGCGCAGAGGTGGCGTCAGATTCAAGCAAGCCACTCGAAAAAGAGCGCTGGGGCGGCGTGATCGATTCCGTTGGTGGCACAACCCTGGCCCAGGCACTGCGCACCACCCGCTATGGGGGCTCCGTCGCGGCCATTGGTCTGACGGAAAGCGGCAATCTGGCGACGACGGTGTTCCCCTTCATCTTGCGCGGGGTGAATCTGCTGGGCATCGACTCGGTGGAATGCCCCATGCCGTTGCGTCAGCACATCTGGCAGCGCCTAGCCACCGACCTGCACCCCGACCATCTCGACATCATCATCGCGCAAGAAATCGGCCTGGATGGCATAGTTGCCACCACCACCGCCATCCTGAAAGGGGAGATTCAGGGGCGCGTCTTGGTCGTGCCGGGTAAGTAGGTGGGTCGCCAAGGGCGCTGATGTGGTGAGCACGGTTGATGCCCCACGCCAGGCAGTGAGCATGAGCCGCTGGCCAATCCGTGGTGGCTCATGCGTGCATCGCGGCATGGTTGGTTGGACAGGAGATCCGCCTGCCCAATATCCCCGTCAACTTGACGACAGCCCCCCGCGCGTGGAAAAATCAGAGCGTATGCTACATGCATTGGCAGACGAAAAAGATTCAGCGCACAAAGGGGTGCTTCATGGCGATACAGCAAGTGACCATGCCTCAACTGGGTGAAACCGTCGCCGAGGGAACCATCGGCAGTTGGCTGAAAAAAGAAGGCGAGACGATTCGCCGCGACGAGTCGCTGGTCGAGATCATCACCGATAAGATTACGACCGAGTTGCCATCGCCAGTTGGTGGCACGCTGGCGCGCATCCTGGTGCAGCCCGACCAGACGGTCAAAGTGGGGACGCCCATCGCCGAGATCGAAATGGCGGCGGTCACCACCACAGCGGCAGCGACCTCCACCGCCCCAGCGAATGGCAACGGCGCGGCAACCACGACCATGGCCCCCCCTGTGGCTAATGGCAGCACGAACATGGACCGCATCTCGCCGCTGGCCCGCAAGTTGGCCGCCGAGCACCAGGTTGATCTGGCGCAGATCGCGGGCACGGGGGAAGGCGGGCGCGTCCGCAAAGAAGACATTTTGGCCTTCGTGGAGCGGCGCAACGCGGGGGGGGCCGCAACGGCCACCGCCCCCGTCGCAGCCGCCCCAGCCCAGGCACCTGTTGCCGTTGCCCCATCAGCGGCGGATGGCGACACCTTCATCACGCTGACGCCCGTGCGCCGCGCGATTGCCGAGCACATGGTGCGCAGCAAGGCGACTTCGCCGCATGCCACGACCATCATGGAGGTCGATATGACCCCCATCGCGCACTTCTTGGAGCACAACAAAGCGACCTTCAAGCAGCAACACGGCTATAGCCTGACCTTCGTCCCCTTTGTGACAAAGGCGGTCTGCGCGGCCCTGCGTGAAGTGCCCTCCATGAATGCCTCGTGGACGGCGGATAGCCGCATCCAGGTGCACGGGCACATCAACATGGGCTTCGCTGTCTCGACGGATAATGGCCTCTTCGTGCCAGTGCTGCGCGATGCCGACCAAAAATCCATCGCGGAGCTTGCCGCTGCGGTGAATGACCTTGCCACGCGTGCCCGCACCAATCGCCTCAAACCCGATGAGATTCAAGGCAGCACCTTCACCGTGAATAACCCCGGCGTTTTTGGCACGACCTTTTCGGTCCCCGTCATCAACCAACCCAACGCGGGCATCCTCAGCATGGATGCCGTGATCAAGCGCCCGGTGGTGGTGGAAGGTGATGCCATCGCCATCCGTTCCATGATGTATATCTGTCTGTCGTTCGACCATCGCATCAATGATGGGCTAGAGGGTGCCCGCTTCCTGGGTGCGGTGCGGCGCAATCTGGAAAGTTACGGCAGCGACATCAACCTCCACTAGCGCTGCCAGGGTGGGGATGCTGCAGCATCCCCGCCCTGGCCATGATATTCTGTCTAATTTTGCGCTCAGCCTCACACTGCCTGCGCTAAAAATTGCTCCACCACGCGCACGACCAAGGCATGGTCATCGGCCTGAGCTAAGCCAGAAACGGTGATGGTTCCCACAACGCCAACATGTTGGATGATGATGGGGAAAGCGCCCCCATGGTCGGCATAGAGCACCGGATCGAGGCCAGAGCGCTCCTGCAAGGTCATGCCCTTCCCCCTGGTGACGGTGCCAACATAGAAGGAACTGTGCCCGAAATGATTCACCACCCGGTTTTTGCGCTGAATCCACAAATCATTGTCAGGGGAAGTCCCCGGCAAAGCCACATGGAACAGTTGGTGCCCATGGCGCGTGACATCGATGGTAATCCCCAGGTGGTCTTGCTGCGCGGCATGCAGCAGGGCCATGCCTATCGCGAGGGCCGTCTCATTGGTAAATTGCGTAAATTGCAGGCGCTCTTCTTGCTCCCGCAAGGTGGCTAACAAGGCTTCCTCTTCCGCCATACCCAGATCGACCTCCGCTGAATCTTTGCTGCATGCTAGCGATCTTGCAACTTTTGGTTGAGCACTTGATAGAAATGGTTGCGCGAGCGACGACGCAGGAAGCGCGTGATGTGTGGGCTGGCCGTGACGGTGACGGTGGCGGCACCATCGAATGGCCAGATGAGTTGCCCATCGGCAGCCAGCACCGCCGCCCCCGAGCTCGCGGCTAACTCGATCTGCACCTTGGCCTGCGTTTCAAGCACAAGCGGACGTTCCAGCGCCAGATGCGGTGCGATGGGCGTCACCACCATGCTGCGTACTGAGGGAAAGAGGATCGGCCCCCCCGCAGCCAGATTGTACGCGGTTGAGCCTGTGGCCGTCGCCACAATGATGCCATCCGCCGTGAGGGAGGTGAATTCGGCATCATCGACGCGGATGGTGAAGCGGATCACGCGCGGCTCGGGGCCACGCGCCACCACGACATCGTTGAGCGCCAGAAAGGCTTCAGTTTTGCCATTGGCAACCAGCGAGCCAGCGAGCATCGCGCGTTCATCCACCCAATAGTCGCCGCGCAGATACGCAGGCAACTCGAACTCAATCGCGTCGGGGGAAAGCTCCGTCAAAAAGCCGACATGCCCATAATTGACCCCCAAAATCGGCGTCCCCGTTGACGCGAGCTGGCGCGCGGTGGAGATGATGGTGCCATCGCCCCCCAGCACGATGATGAAATCGCAGCCACTGAAGTGATCGGGCAATTCATGGTCGCGCTCCACCATCTGCGATTTTGCGCCCAGACCATGCGCGGCAATCAGGCGTTCCAGGCGTTCCGCCATCGCCACAGCAGCGGGGGGATTCTCGCGGTAGACGATGCCGATCCGTTGCATGGGGAAGCCTCCACTTTCTGAACATGACCGATGCCATCCCTATAGTATGGAGTGGGAGGGGCGAATGTCAAACAGCAACGAGGGGGCTATCCCATTGGGCGAACACGCCACAACGTTATATACTAGAGGAAGGCGTAACAGCGGAACGGAATGCGCCGGGAATGGTGAGGCAAACAGCGGACAATGGAGATCGAGACGGTGCTGACCCGCGCGGTGGCGCAGGTTGAAAAAGAGGCAGATCTACGGCGACTTTTGGAGCATGGGGGACGCGCTGGCAAGCCGCTGCGAGTGAAACTCGGCTTTGACCCCAGCAAGCCAGACCTGACGCTGGGCCATGGCGTGGTGCTGCGCAAATTGCGCCAGTTTCAAGATATGGGCCACACGGCGGTCGTCATCGTGGGCGACTGGACGGCACAGTTGGGCGACCCCACGGGCAAAGAGGGTGCGCGCGAGCCGCTCAGCGAGGCGGAGGTGCGCGCCAACGCCGCCACCTATCTGGACCAATTCTTCTCCATCGTGGATAAATCGAAGACCGAGGTGCGCTGGCAGAGCGAATGGTTCAACGCCTTCACGTTGGCCGATGTCTTTCGCCTGGGCTACCAAAAGACGGTGGCGCAGATGCTGAAACGCGACCACTTCGAGAAGCGCTTCGTGGCTGGCAATGAAATCTACCTCTCCGAATTCCTCTATCCGCTGTTGCAGGGCTATGATTCCATCGCGGTCGAGGCCGATGTGGAACTGGGCGGCACCGACCAAACGTATAATCTGTTGGTGGGCCGCGAACTGCAAGAGCGCCACGGCATGCCCCCCCAGCAGATCCTCACCTGCCACCTGATCGTGGGGCTGGACGGCACGCAAAAGATGAGCAAGAGCCTGGGCAACTACATCACCCTCACCGCCGAACCCAATGACATGTATGGCAAACTGATGTCCCTGCCTGATGACGCGATGGAGCCCTATTTCGAAGGGCTCACCTATGTGCCAACACAGGAATTACATGCCTTCGCGGTCAAGATGCGGGCAGGCACCGTGAACCCGCGCGATGTGAAGATGCGGCTGGCGCGCGAAGTGGTGACAGAGTTTCACGATGCCACTGCCGCCGCCGCCGCTGAAGCGGCCTTCAAGCGCCAGTTTCAGGGCAATGAGTGGCCAACCGAGATGCCCACCTACCCATTGAACGAACCAACGTCCATCCTGACCTTGCTGCTGGAGGCCAAACTCATTCCCAGCAAATCCGCCGGGCGCACGCTCATCGCACAGGGTGGGGTCTATCTGCGCCCACAGGGTGCGGATGGCCCAACCGAGCGCATCACCGACGCGACCACCGTCATCGCCGCGCAAGCGGGCGCGGAACTGCGCGTCGGCAAGCTCAAATTTCTGCGCATCGTCACCCCGTGAAGTGTGGATGGCTCGGCCAGCGTCTTCGATGAGGACATCGCAGCGCCATCCTTCCTTCCTATTGCCAGTGACACAGATAGAGGCATCCCATGACATCAACAGCGGCAACGCATCCATGGCGCCTGATCGTCGAGACAGCCCCCCGACCGGGCGCATGGAATATGGCCATCGACCGGGCCATGATGGAAGCGGCAGGCGTGGGCGCGGTGCCGCCGACGTTGCGTTTCTATCAATGGCAACCTGCGGCTGTGTCATTGGGCAAGGGCCAAGCCGTTGCGGTGGTGGATGCCACGCGCTGCGCCGCCGATGGCGTGGAGGTGGTGCGCCGCCCGACGGGTGGGTGGGCCATCTTTCACACCGACGAACTCACCTACTCCGTCGCGGCACATGCTGATGAGGCCGTGGTCGCTGGCCCCCTGCTGGAAGCCTATAAGCACCTGAGCGCGGGACTCATCGCGGGGCTGCGCCTGTTGGGGCTGGAAGCCGATTTGGCCCCCCCGCTCCCCTCTGGCGAAAAAGCAGGGCTGATGGCGTGCTTCGAGGTGCCATATAGCAACGAGATCACGGTTGGCGGGCTGAAACTGATGGGCAGCGCACAGGCACGCTCGCAACGGCGCCTGATGCAACACGGTTCGCTGCCGCTGAGGGGCGATGTCGGACGCGCGGCAGATTACCTCGTCTTCCCCGAGGCGGCGGCACGCGAAGCGCTCCGCGAGCGGCTGCGGGCGCATGCCACCACCGCCTCGGCGGCGGCGGGCCACGACATCACCTATGACGCTGGCGTGGCCGCCATGGTGCGCGGTTTCAGCACGCAACTGGGCATCACCTGCGCGTCAGGCGACCTCACCGCTGAGGAACTCGCCCGCGCGGCGGAGATCGTCACGAATGAGCCGCTCGTGTTGGCCCCAGCCGCTGTTTCGTGATGTGCCCAACATCACTATTGTCAGATAGAAGATCGAGTGGTACACTGGGACGTAGCATCGTGTAGTTTGCTCGTTTTCTCAGAATAGCACTTTCCCCACCGTCTGCTTGTCGTGCGGTCGGGGCCATGACTGCCACGGAAGCGTCTTGTCACCAGGGCGGGGCTGGGGCGCGCCAGACGCGCAGAGGGGGGACAATCTTCATGAACACCTGTCCGAATTGTGGCCAACAGAACGATCCCAGCGTGGCATTTTGCCTGAACTGTGGCACGCGGCTGATTGCCGCCACCCCAGTCAGCTATGGCGCGCCGAACCCCACCTGGAATGGCGGCCCCGGTACCGAAGACGACAACGAGCCCGCCTGGCTGCGCGCCCTGCGTGAACAGCGCGGCGAAGTCTTTGGCATGCCCCCTGGCACACAACCACCACCCGCGCCGCAAAATGATGCCTTTCGCCAGCAACCAGGGTGGGGCGCCCCACAACAACAGCAGCCCTATGGAAACCAAGGTGGCGCGTGGAGCCAGCAGCCCGACCAGCAATGGGGCCAGCAACCCGCCCCCGACCCTTATGGGTATGGCGCGGGCGCGCAGCAGCCGCCACCAGCCTATGGGCAGCAAGGGCCAGACTGGGGAGTCAACGCTCAAGGCAGCGCGGCGTGGGGCCAGCAGCCCCCCCCACAACAAGCCCCCGCCTGGGGACAACCCGCCGCGCCAGAGCAACCGGTGCTCTCGCGGGCTTCGGTCTTCGATGAATCGCATTTCCCCGATTGGCTGCGCCAGGGTCAGCAACAGATGGTCGATGGCATGGGCTACGGCGCGCAAGGTGGCGGATATCCAGCCCCCGCCCCGCAACAGGGAGCCGGGTATGGTGCCGCTGATGGTGGGTGGAATGGTGCCGGGGGGTATGGTGAAGCCTGGAATCAGGGTCCATCACCCTTCAATGCCGCGACAGGTGGCAGCGAACAGGCCATGCGTGCCCGTGATTTCGTCGAAGAAGACGCCCTGCCGATGTGGCTGCGCACCCAAGCCGAGAGCCCCACGCCTGCGGCACCTGCCACCCCCGCCTATGGGCCCCCCATGGGGAACATGCCCCCCCAGGCAGCGATGCCGCCGTCATGGGCCGACCCAAACGCGATGCCCATGAGCCCCCCACCAGCCTATGGTGCGCCCATGGGCCAGGGGCAGATGCCCGCGCAAGGGTTGATCGACAACGGCGCGCTGCCAGACTGGTTGCAGCAGGTCGACGGCACCGCCCCCCCCACCGCGCAGCCCCAATGGGGCGCACCGCAAGGTCCCGCGCAGGCAGGCTGGGGCGTGCCGAATCCGCCGCCAATGTCAATGCCCGCCATGCAACAGCCTCAGGCTAATGGCAGCTATGCCCCGAATGGGAACGGCTATGGCCCTCCCCAAAATGGGGGCATGGCCGAACCCCAGTTTTCCGCCTCGGATCTCGTCGATCCAAATCTGTTAGCGTGGCTCAATAATGGCGGCCCCCAGCCCCCAGCATGGGATCAACCGGCGGCACAGCAAGGCTGGGGCTCGCCGCTGGCCAACGGCGGCTATGGCCAACCACCGCAACCAGAATATGGCAACGCCGCGCCTGGCATGTATAGCCAGCCTGCCCCCTATGAGCAACCGCAAGCGGGCCAAGCGGGCTATGCACAACAACAAGGTGGCTACGATCCCGCCTATGGGCAGCCTGGCGGGGGCTATGGACAAAATGGCTACGGGCAACAACCTGCCTATGATCAAGGGGGGTATGGTCAGGCCCCCGGCTATGGGCAAGGTGCCGCTCCGCCTGCGGGCTACGATCAAGGAGTCTACGCGCAACCAGGGTATGACCAGGGGGCCTATGGGCAGCAAGGCTATGGGCAACCCTATGGCCAGGGTGCCTACGATCCGAATGCCTACCAGCAGCAGGGGGGCTATCCTCAGGGAAACGGCTACCCTCCCATGAACTACGATCAAGGTGGCTACCCGCAACAAGGCGGCTATCCTCCCCAGCAAGATCCCTATGGACAACCCGGAGGATACGATCAGGGAGGGTACCCACAGCAGGGCGGCTATCCGTCAGGGGGCTATGGGCAACCCAACGGCTATGGCCAACCATATGGCCAAGGTACGTATGATCAAGGCGGCTACCCGCAACCAGGCTATGGGCAAGATGGTCAAGGCGGCGGATTCGACCAACTCGCCACGGGTGATCCCCGCCAAGAGACCGACCGCGACGGGCGGGTACGCCGCTGGTATGGGCGCGGCACACCACCCGACAGCGGCTCCGGGCGGTGATCCAGCGAATCACACAACTTGAGGG
>JACDGC010000376.1:3382-4795 GCA_013815535.1 Ktedonobacterales bacterium | reverse complement strand
CGACCCGAGCTATCCCCAGGAACGCTTGGCGTATATGCTGGATAACGCACAGGTTGCGGCGCTCGTCGCCCAAACCTCTTTGCTTGCACAGTTGCCGCCCACCTCCGCCAACATCCTCAGCCTGGAGCGCGATCGGGCCAGCATCGCGGCACAGCCGACGCATGATCCCCAGCCGACCGTGGGGCCTCACCATCTGGCGTATGTGAGCTACACCTCCGGCTCGACCGGGGTGCCCAAGGGTGTCAGCGTCCCCCATCAAGCGGTGGTGCGCTTGGTGAAAAACAATACCTTCGCACGCATCGATGCGAACGAGACCTTCCTGCAACTCGCGCCCGTCGCGTTCGACGCCGCGACGCTGGAAATTTGGGGGCCGTTGCTCAACGGCGGCAAGCTGGTGTTAATGCCCCCCACCACCCCCGCGCTGGAAGATTTGGCGGCGGTCTTGGTGCGCCATCGCGTCACGACGCTGTGGCTGACGGCGGGGCTGTTCCACCTGATGGTGGATGAGCATCTCGAAAGCTTGCAGGGGGTGCGGCAACTGTTGGCGGGTGGCGATGTCTTGTCGGCACAACATGTGCGGCGCGTACTGGAACGTTACCCCGGCAACACGCTGATCAATGGCTATGGGCCAACGGAAAACACCACCTTCACCTGCTGCTATGCGATGACGTCGCCCGCGCAGGTGGGCGCGAGCGTCTCGATTGGCAAACCCATCGCGAATACCCAGGTCTATGTGCTCGACCCCCAGATGCAGCCCGTCCCCATCGGCGTGCCGGGGGAATTGTACATCGGTGGCGATGGCCTGGCGCGCGGCTATCTGCATCGGCCCGATCTGACGGCGGAACGCTTCGTGCCCCATCCGTTCAGCACCACACCCAATGCGCGGCTCTACCGCACGGGCGACCGCGTGCGCTTTCTGGCAGATGGCAGAATCGAATTCATGGGGCGGCTGGATCTGCAAGTCAAGATCCATGGCTATCGCATCGAACTGGGCGAAATCGAGGCAGTGTTGGCACAACACCCCAGTGTGGGAGATTGCGTCGTGGTGGCCCGTGATGAGGGCATCAGCACACGGCTCGTGGCCTATGTCACCCCTGCGGTGGATGCCACGATGTCGCTGGGCGATCTGCGCCCATACCTCAAAGAGCGGTTGCCAGAGTATATGGTTCCGGCGGTGATCATCGAACTGGCCGCCCTGCCCCTCAATGCCAATGGCAAGGTCGACCGCCAACTTTTGCCCGCGCCCGAGAGCGTGCAAACGTCAGAGACGGCAGCTTTCGTCGCGCCCACCACCGACAACGAGCGCCTGCTGGCCGATATTTGGGCTCAGGTGCTGCGGGTGGAACGCGTCGGCACCACCGACAACTTCTTCGAGTTGGGCGGCGATTCCATCTTGAGCATGCAGGTCATCGC
>JACDGC010000376.1:0-3372 GCA_013815535.1 Ktedonobacterales bacterium | reverse complement strand
GCGTGCATGTGACCCACAAACAACTCTTCCAATATCAAACCGTCGGCGAACTCGCGGCGGTGGCGACCTTCGCGCCCGCTGATGAGGCCGATCAGGGACCGGTCACGGGCAATGTGCCGCTGACGCCGATTCAGCGGTGGTGGTTTGCCCAAGATTTGGCCGTCGCGCACCACTATAACCAAACCATGCTGCTCGCGGGACCGCCGGATTTCGACGAACGCCTGGCGGAACAAGCCGTCGCGCACCTGCTGGTGCATCATGATGCCTTGCGGTTGCGCTTCACGCCCACCCCGGATGGCTGGCAGCAGCACATCCCGGCAACCGATGAAGCTTCAGCGTCATATTTCGCGGTGGTGGACCTCGCGGATCTGCCAGCGGATGAGCACAGCGCGGCGATCACGGCGCATGCCAGTGAGCGGCAAGACGGGCTGGATATCGAACACGGTCCCCTCGTGCAGGTCGTCGTCTTCCGCCTGGGGGCCAACCGCAATTATCGGGTGCTCTTCATCATCCATCATCTGGCCGTGGACGCCATTTCATGGCGCGTGCTGCTCGATGACTTCGCGCTGGTCTACCAGCAATTGCAGCGCAACGCCGCGCCGCAATTGCCCGCCAAAACATCGTCGTTCAAACAGTGGGCGGAGGGATTGGTGGCCTATGCGCAATCTGATCCGCTCGCCAAAGAAGCGCCATTTTGGTTGGCGCAAGAGCAGTCCTTACCCGCGCTGCCGGTAGACCACACCGCGCCAGCCACCGCGAACACCGAGGGCGCGGCTCAATCGGTGGCCGTCATGTTGGACGAAACCGAAACGCGCGACCTGCTGCAAGAGGTGCCTAAACCCTACCATACCCAGATTAATGACGCGCTGCTGGCGGCACTCGCCTTTGCCTTCCGCGAATGGACGGGGCGGTCGCAGTTGCGCATCGATGTCGAGGGGCATGGCCGTGAATCGATCCTAGACCGTGTCGATCTGTCGCGAACCGTGGGCTGGTTTACCGCGATCTATCCCATCATCCTCGATATCACGGGGGTGAACGATGCTGGGTCAGCGCTGCCCGCCATCAAAGAGCAACTGCGCCAGATTCCGCAACATGGCGTTGGCTACGGCTTATTGCGGCATCTCAATAGCCAGTCCACGCTCAACACGCAGGCCACGCCATCCCCTGCACCAGAAGTGACGTTCAATTACCTGGGGCAATTCGCGGCGGATACCTCCGCCACTGGCCTGTTCGTCTCAGCCCGCGAAAGCGTGGGGCCAGAGATCAGCCCGGCCAACCGCCGTGCCCATCTCTTGGAAATCTTGGGCAGTGTCACCAATGGACAATTGCATTTCATCTTTGTCTATTGCCCCAGCTTCCATGATCCCGCGACCATCAGCACACTCGCCCAGCATTTCACCACGGCGTTGCGCGCCATCATCGCGCATTGCAAATCGCCTGAAGCAGGCGGCGTGACCCCCTCCGATTTCCCGATGATTAACGCGCACGCGCTCGGCAAATACGCAGCGCTACTCGATGAGGAAGACAACGCATGAAGATGAGAAACGTCGCGGATATGTACCGGCTGTCACCGACCCAGCAGGGCATGCTCTTTCACACGCTCTATGAGCCAGAATCGGGCATGTATATCGAACAGATGGGGATGACGCCGGAAGAGGCCCTGGATGTCGCTGATTTCCGGCGCGCCTGGGAACAGGTGATCGCGCGGCACCCCTCGCTGCGCACCGCTTTTCTGTGGGAAGGCGGCGAAGAGCCGGTGCAGGTCGTGCGCGAGCAAGTGACCACGCCCTGGGAAGAGATCGAGTGGCCCGAGTTGCCAGCGGCGGCGGCGGATGCGCGTCTGCAAGAGTGGTTGCGCGCCGATCGCGTGCGGGGTTTCAAGCTGGCGCATGCGCCACTGATGCGCCTGACGCTGATCCGTGTTGCGCCAGCAACCATGCACATCATCTGGACCTACCATCACTTGATCCTGGATGGCTCCGCGACGAATCAGGTGTTGGCCGAAGTTTTCGCCTATTATCGCGCGTTGCGGGCAGGCGAGACATTGGCCTTGCCACAGCCGCGCCCCTACAAAGAATATATTGCTTGGCTGCAAGGGCAGGATAGCGCTGCGGCGGAGCACTATTGGCGGACGCAATTGGCGGGCTTCAGCGCCGCAACGCCCCTGACGGTCGATTTGCTCGCCCCTGGCGACACGGACTCCACAGCCACCGAAGAACTGGAAACACGCCTCACCCAAGCCGAGACGCAGAACATCCAAGCCTTCGCGCGGGCAAACCAACTGACCGTGAATACCATCGTGCAGGGTGCCTGGGCATTGCTGCTGAGTCGCTACAGTGGCGAGGCGGATGTCATCCATGGCGTCACCGCGTCGACGCGGCCACCCACTTTGCCCGGCGTCGAGTCGATGGTGGGGCTGTTCATCAATACGCTCCCCTTGCGCCTTCGGGTGGCACCACAAGACACGACGCTCTCCTGGCTGCGCCAAGTGCAAGCGGCACTCGTGGATATGCAACAATATGATTTCAGTTCGCTGGTCGACGTGCAAGGATGGAGCGCGGTGCCGCGTGGCCAACCGCTCTTCGAGAGCATCGTCGTCTTCGAGAATTATGGCGGTGGCTCAGCCGAGGAAGGTGCCGCCAGTGAACCACGCCTCACCACCTGGTGGGGCGAGGAACGCGCCACCTTTCCCCTGACCCTGACCGTGGGGCAAGGCCCAGAGATGTTGCTGCGTGTCGGCTTCGAAGCCAAAAGATTCGATCAAGCGACGATCGTGCGCCTCGCTGGGCATCTGCGCCTGTTGCTCTTGGGCATGGTCGCGGTCCCCGAGCGGCTGGTGCGCGACATCCCGCTCTTGACCGACGCCGAGCGCACGCAAGTTGTGGAGACCTGGAATACGCCCGCGCTCACCCCTCCAGTGGACCCGCGAACGATCGGGGAGGTCATCCGTGACCACGCGCGCACCACCCCGCTGGCCCTCGCCGTCCAAGACGACGCCACCACCCTCACCTACCACGCCTTCGTCTCCCGCGCCACCGCCCTCGCCGCTGCCTTGCAGCAGCACCACGCCCTCCGCCCCGGCAGTCGCCTCGGCCTCGCGCTGCCCCGCTCCGCCGACTTCGCCCTTGCCTTCCTCGCCGGTCTCTTCGCTGGCGCCACCCTCGTCCCCCTCGACCCCACCTACCCCCATGACCGCCTCGCCTTCCTCTGCGCCGATGCCGACATCACCCTCATCCTCACCCACCCCACCCTGCGCGACGCCCTCGCTCCGCTGGGCGTCCCCTTGCTGGCCCTGGCTGACCTGCCCCCCACCGACGCCCCCGTCGCCTTCCCGCTCCTCACCCCCGACCACCTCGCCTACCTCATCTATAC
>JACDGC010000375.1 GCA_013815535.1 Ktedonobacterales bacterium | reverse complement strand
TGGGCAGATCGATCAAGAGTTGCGTCGCGCCACTCTGGCGCACCTCATCCAGTTTGAAGGTGGTGCGCAATTGTCCGGCGTGGTCGGGCAACACCACATCCAGTTCCTGGCCCCACACATCCGGACCAATCCCCAACAAATCGTCGAAACGCGGGTTGGTGAAGATGATGACGTTGTCGGCGGCGCGCAAGACGGCGGCGGCCAGCGGGGCCTCGCGCAGGACGGTCTGCGCCAGCGCGCGTTGGGCGTGCAGTTGGTGGCCCAGTCGCGCGACCTCGGCCCCCGTGGCAATGAAGTGGCCTAATGCATCCAGAAAGGTGGCATGTTCAGGGGTGGGCACTTGCGGTAACGCCACGGCCAGCACGCCCAATGATTGGCCACCACGAAAGAGCGGGATGCTCATGAACGCGACGACCATATCCGGATCAATGCCACCATTGGCGGCCCACGCCCGCACCAGAGGATGATCCATGGCATCGTCGAAGCGGAGTGGGCGGCCCGCTGTCACCGTCGCCAGCAAGATGTCATCGGGCACGATCCGTGCAGCAGCGATCTCAGCGGTGGCAAAGATGGTGGTGCTGGCGACACAGCCAAGCGCGGTTTCGTCACCCCCCTCCGCCCAGGGGGGCAGGTTGCGCAGCCACACCTCCACCAGCAATTCTTGCAGCCCCAGGGTGACATCAGCGACGGCCAAGCGTACTGATTCCGCGAAGGAGAGCGTCAGTGGCGCGGTGCCACGCGGGGGCAGACCACCGAGCAAGGCCGCCCGTGCCCGCGCCTCGATGAGGCTGATGCGGTCGTGTTCGCGGCGCATCTGTTGGTAGTCATTGCCCATCTCCAGCGGCTGGTAGGTATCCATCATCGCGCTCCCCCCAATCTTGTCTATTTATACAACGAAACACAAGGGGGTTTAGGGGGAAGGGTGTCACACAAAAGTACCATACGCTGCGGTGAGCTGGGTTCGCCGCCCGCAGAGCGGGCCTATCAATGCCCGTGGGTGAGCGCGATGATGGTCAGCACCGCCAGCAGCACTATCGTCGCCCCCAGGACCATCATCACCATACGGCGCGGGGGGAGCGCGGGTGCAATGGGAAGGGGCGCGGAAGGGGCATGTGACGCGGCCAACACGCGCGCCATCACGCGCGCATGCAGCGCCACGCGGTAATCTGGGCCAGCCTCAGCCTCGGCACGGAGCGCTTCGCGCACGTCGCGCTCGAACTCGTTTCGTTCTGACATACCGTCCTCGTGCCTGATTTGACCGTGATACGACCCCAGCATTGCCTCAGTCGGCTCCCCTGAACGTTCGGGAAGGAACCCGATTCGCCCCATGTTCATCTTCAGGGAAAGGATCTTTCCCCAGCAGTTCGCGCAAGCGACGGAGCGCCGCGCCCAAGCGCTTTTTGATGGTGTTGGGCGAAATCTCCATCATGGCGGCGATCTCAGGGATGCTCATATCCAGATAATAATGTAACACAATGACCGCGCGTTGCTCGATGGGCAATAGGCGGATGGCGGCCCGCAGATCAAGCAGACGCTCCATCGTGGAGGTCACTTCGGCGGCAATGGAGGACGCGACATCGGCATCAATGGTGCGCGCGGTATTGCGCAGATAAATGGCGGAGCGCACCTCGCGCCGCCGCACGCTCAATGCCTGATTCATGACGATCTTGACCAGCCAGGCTTTCATCGCGCTGCGGTCCCGCAGACTGGCGAGATTGCGCCATGCCAGTTCCAGACTCGATTGGACGACATCTTCAGCGGTTGACTCGTCATCCACCAGCAGCCGTGCGGTGGAAAGCAACAGATTGCCATAGTCCCGCGCAATCGCCTCGAACTCGCTGACCGTAACGACGACGGATGTCACCGCTCGTAAACCATCTTGTGCCACCGTGAAGCTCCACGAACAGGGTACGTACAAAGCATGAACTATCTCTATCAAGTATAACGCAACGCGACCATGTTTGTCACGGTGCGCGTGGGCGGCGTCAATTGCGACGGTCATTTCAAGGCGCATCACCCTGACGCTTCAACCGTTGGCGCAGTTGGTCGCGCGTCAGGCCCAGCAGCCGCGCGGTGCTGCTCTGGTTGGCCCGCGTGCGCGTCATTGCCTGGGCAATCAACCGGTCTTCGAGCAGGTGCACCAGCGCGGGCAGCTCAACGCCCGTCGCGGGCAACTCCAACGCGGAGATCTGGCCCACCAGTTCATCGGCCATGGATGAGGCAGGGGCGGCCAGCAAGCGGGGCGGCAGATGCGCGGGCGTGATGGTGCCCCCATTGCTGAGGATGATGGCATGTTCCAAAACGTTCCGCAGTTCGCGCATGTTGCCCGGCCAGGTATAGCGTGTGAAGAGAGCCAGCACGGCCTCATCACACACTGGCAGGCGTGCCAAGCCCAGCACCGCCGCTCGCTCGCGCAGCGCCGCCCGCACCAAAGCAGGCAAATCTGCCTGCCGCGCCCGCAAGGGAGGCAGGGTGATCACAACGACATTGAGACGATAAAAGAGATCGGGGCGAAAGGTGCCAGCGGCGATGGCCCCTTGCAGATCGCGCAAAGTCGCGGCCAGCACGCGCACATCGGCGGGCTGCTCGCGCTCACCACCCAGGCGGCGATAGTGGTGGGTCTGCAAGAAACGCAGCAGCGTGGGCTGCACGGCTAACGGCAATTCACCGATTTCGTCCAGAAAGAGCGTACCATTGTTGGCTTGCTCGACATAGCCCCGCCGCGAACGCGCATTGGTGAAGCCGCCAGGCTCCGAGCCAAACAGTTCGGCCTCGATCAGTTGCGCGGGCAACCCACCACAGTTGATGGGCAAAAATGTTTCGTTGGCCTGCCGACTCTGCTGGTGGATCGCCCGGGCAACCAGTTCTTTGCCCGTGCCATGCTCCCCCAGGATCAAAGCCCCGGTCGTCGCACTGGCGGCAACGGCCAAGATGTAGCGCGCCACTTGCTGCATGGCAGGCGTCTGGCCGATCCACAGCGGCGCTTCGGGGAGGTTCGTTGGCAGCTCTTGCGGCAGTGACTCGTTGGTTGGTGACATCCTTGCCCCCTTGGTTGGGTAGCGCTCAGAATTCGCCCACGCGGGTGAGGACGAGCGCCAACCCCTCGGCGATGAGCTCACCGCCCATGCGCAAAGCGATCTCTTCGCTGCGGTGCAGTTCGATGGTAAAACGCTGCGGATCGCTGGCCGTGCCGCCGACCGTCGTCAGGGCCAATTCGCGCGCGATGGCCCCCAACGGACTTTCGCCGTCAACGCGGGTCAACACGCGCCATTGGTCACGCGTCACCTGCACGGGATGGGGATCGGTCGGGTCCAAATCAGCGAAATCCAGCACATCATCCAGGGTGACCGCGACGACCGGGGGAGAGGGGGGCACCTGACCGACGCGCTCCATCGTCATGCCCAACACATTGGGGATGTAGAGTGGCCAACGCAGCCGCTGCGCGGGCGGCGCAAAGCCATCCTCGAAGCGATAATCGCCGTCGCGCCACGCCAGCAAGATGCTGAGCAAGGCAACGGCATCGTTCATCGCCCATTCCGTCACCGCATCCGCATTGACCACCCTGCGATCCACCGCCACCTGGGCGAACTCCATATCACTCAGCGTGAAAGGGTCACGGCCAATGATGCTGGCGATCTGGTTCATGTGTTGGGGACCAATGAAACCGGTGTTGAGCCACATCTGCGCCAGTGGCACAACACTGCCATTGCGCCACACGTGCAAGATGTAGCCATTCTCGCAGTAGATCTCGGCGCTGAGGCCCCCCCGTTCCACCACCAGACGCCCACGCCGTGGTCCCTCGCCAATCAGGCGCAGCACCTCAGTGAGCGGATATTGCCGCAGATTACCAACGTAGGCCATCATCCACCTCTTTTTTCGCGTTGCCCCCCATTCTATGCCCAATCGCGGCTTTTTTCAAGCCCAGGCGGCTCAGCCTTGACAGCGATGGTATAGTCTTGATAAGACCTTGCGCGGGACACATCCCCCTTGCGACGGCGCGCCCCAGAGAGAGGCTGGCATCGGCTGCGACCTGCCTCACGCACCCGCTGGCGAGATACCACCCGCGAACTGTTCGCGCTCTGAAAGCGTGACGCATGGCACCCGTTAGCGTGCCGCAAAGGCCACCCGCGTCCACACAGGGCGCAGTGGCAAACACGTGGTGGAACCACGACGAGCTATGGCGCTCTTCGTCCCCGTTGGGGGAGCGAAGGGCTTTTTTTATGGGAGGCGACCGATGGCATCTTGCTACCCACCGCCCCAGGAGCACCGCTTCCGCCGACTCACCGTCGGCGGTCAGACCCTCGCGTGATCGCGCTTTCAGCATAATGAATAGGATCACGCAAAGGAGTCTCAACCATGGCGCTTCAGCACATCACGGTACGCGTCCCAGCCTCTACGGCGAACCTCGGCCCCGCCTTCGACTGCCTGGGGCTGGCGCTGGATCTGCACAGCACCTTCACCGTGGCACGGCTGCCAGCGGGGAGCGCGAGCCCGCAGATGACCATCACATCTGCCTGGGGCGATGACCCAACCCTGGCTGCCCTGCCGACTGATGAGCGCAACCTCTTTTATCAGGTCTTCGCGCAGCATTTGACTGCCCTGGGGCAGGCGGTGCCAGCGGTCAGCATCAACGCGACGCTGGGGGTGCCATCGGCGCGCGGGCTGGGCAGCAGCGCCACCGCCGTCATCGGTGGCATGCTGGCGGCGGAAGCCTTCGCGGGAATGCCCGATTCAGCGGCACGCCGCTTCGCCTTGCTGGATGCCGCCGTCGCCTATGAGCACGGCGGCCACCCCGACAACGTCTCGGC
>JACDGC010000374.1 GCA_013815535.1 Ktedonobacterales bacterium | reverse complement strand
AGGTTGCGTTATTCGGCGCGCAGGTCCAGCACCTCGCCGATGGTGTGGAAGCCCACCCGCGCATAGATGCGTGCTTCAGCCGCGCTCGCCGCCATCAAAAAGACGGTGGCGACCCCCGCAGCATACGCCAAGCGGGCCAGCCTCGCCGTCACCGCAGCAGCGATACCCCGCCGCCGATAGGGCACGCGCACGCCCACCGAATGCAACTCCGTCGCGCCATCAGCGGGCACTGCGCACAGACCGCCGCCAACGGCCTCTCCTGTGGCGCTGTCGCGCGCAAGCAGGGCGATGCCCCCCTCCGCCAAGAAGCGGCTCCGGTGGGCCACCTCGGCAGGGGTCGGCGGGTCATCCCCATAGGCCGCATTCAGCGCTGAAACCAACCCAAAGAGTTCGTCCGTGCTGATGGGCGTGAGGATCTCGATGCCGGGCAGATTGGGCGGGTTCACCAGGGCATCTGGCACGCAAACCATCAAGGGCAGACGCCCGGCCACGGCAAAACCCGCCCCCAACACCACCGCCTCGACCGCCGGGGCAGCGGAGGACACGTACTCCAAACGGGGCAACCGTCCCTGCGCGTGGAAGACGCGCACGAGGTCGGCAACCTCCGCCGCCGTGGGGTTCGCCCCATCGACAGGGATGGCATAATTGAGATACGGATTCGCTGAGTCGGGGGTGAAGGTCGCCAAAAACGGTCCCACGGTCACCGTGGTGCGCGTGCGACTGGCCGCGCGGCGCAGGTTCGCTTGAATGTGCTGCTCCATCGTGAGCAAGCCTCCTCTGAGTGATTTATACACCATCATCAGGGGGCCAGAGCAGGCTCAGCGGGCAGCCGCAACGCAGCAGAACATCACCACATGCGGCGCGGTGCGGGGGAGCGCGGGCATGCCACGGCCCAAAGAGCGCCCAACGGCGCGCGACATGGCAACATGGCAGCCTCACAGAGTATGTTCGCGGTGATGTTCTGCCACCACTATAGCAGCGTGCGCGTGGTTGAGGCAAGGTGGGATAGTGGGGACTGTTCAAAGGGAGACATGGGCAATGCCACATTTACGTTCGGTCACCTTTACCACACCCTCAGAGGCCACAGCGGCGCGCTTTCCCTTCACCGTGCCAGCCGTGCGTGCGCTCTTTGGCCGCACGCTCAGCCTCACCACCCCCGTCACGATGTTGGTGGGGGAAAATGGCTCGGGGAAATCGACCGTGCTGGAGGGCTTGGCGCGGGCGATTGGCAGCATCACGGTCGGCAGCCGTCAGGCGGGCGATGACATCACGCTACGGCATATTCAGCCATGGGCCGATAGCTTGAAGTTGGTGTGGAATCACAAGACGCGGCGCGGCTTTTATATGCGCGCCGAGGATTTCTTTGGCTATGCCCTGCATATGCAGCAAACACGCGCCGAGATGGAGGCGGAAATCCAGTGCATCGAGGGGGACGAAACGCTCTCGAAGATGGCCAAAGGCTACGCCTTGATGCCCTATGCCCGCGAGGTGGAAGCGATCCGGCGGCGCTATGGTGCTGGGCTAGATGCCATGTCGCATGGCGAAAGCTTTTTGCGGCTCTTTCAAGAGCGCTTCGTTCCCAACGGCCTCTATCTGCTGGATGAACCCGAGGCACCGCTGTCGCCCATGCGCCAACTGGCCTTCGTCGCCTTGATCAAGCACGCGGTGGAAGCGGAGGGTGCGCAGTGCATCATCGCCACCCACTCGCCCATCATCCTGGCCATCCCCAACGCGATCATCTATAGCTTCGATGGCGGCACCGTCAGCCCCATCGCCTATGACGACACCGAACATGTGCGCCTGACCCGCGACTTCCTCAACAATCCAGCCCAATTCCTGAAACACTTATAGCGTGTGGGCGCTAAGGGCACCACACGGTACACTTAACGCCCACACGCTTATCGAGATTACCTATTTCCTGAAGCCTCAGTCCATCGGCATCAAGACTTCGGTGGACTCTTCAGCGGCATCTTTGCTGGGGATCTCGGCTGACAACGCCGCCTCGGGGGCCATGGCTGCCGTCTGGCGTGGCCCACCTCGCAGCGGGATCTCTTTGAGGAAGAACAAGATGATGGTGCTGAGGACCGAAATGCCCAGGCCAAACAGGAAGACGCCATGCAGGCTATCCGCCACACCAACCTTCACGGCCCCCAAGATGCCTTGGAAGAGTTGCTCGCCCCCTGGCCCGAACGCCTGAAAACTCGCATGCACCTGGGCAAGCTGCGTCGGCGAAAGCAAAATCTGCGGCGAGGCGTGGAAGATCGCCAGCACCTGCGCAGGCACCGTGGCTTGCACGCTGGCTGGCAGTGCTTTCGCAAAGGCAGTGGGATACGTCGAATTGAACACCGCGCCCAGCGCCGCCAGGCCCGTGGTGCTGCCAATCTGACGGAAGAAGGTCAAGCCTGCGGATGCCTGGCCGATTTTCGTTGGCAAAGCATTCTGCACGACGAGGGTGTAGAGCGAGAGGCTGGTGCCGATGCCCAGGCCCAGCACCAACATGCTCAGGATGACATCCAGATTGGTTGAATGCACGCCCAACCGCAGCAGGGTCGCCGCCCCCAAGATGGCGATGAACGACCCCACCAGCGCGATCATCTTATATTTGCCGAGGCGCGCCACCAGCAAGCCCGAAAAAATGCTCATGACGATGGCGGTCAACATCAGCGGCGTCAACGTGGAGCCGCTATTGGTCGCCGAGACGCCCACGACCGCCTGCAAGAAGAGCGGGATGTAATAGATGCTGCCAATGAGCGCGACGCTCGACAACATCGTCACCAGCACGGTCACGGTGAAGATGGGGTTGCGGAACAGACTCGGCTCGATGGTTGGCTGCCGATTCGTGCGCTCCAGATACATCTCGTAGGTCACGAAGGCGACCAGACCCACCGCCGCGCCAATGAAGAGGCCGATCACCTGCGGCGAATTCCAGGCATATTGGCTCCCCGCCCAGCTAAAGCCGAGCAGCAGCGGCACCACGCCCACGATCAGCAACCCCGCGCCGATATAGTCGATCTTGGTGCCCTTAGAGGGTTTATAGAGGGTCGGCATCAAGAAACCCAACACCGCCAGGGCGATGACGCCCAACGGCAGATTCACATAGAAGACCCAGCGCCACGAGAAGTTATCGGTGATCCAGCCGCCCGCCGTGGGGCCAAGGATGAAGGCCAGCCCAAAGACTGCCCCTGTGACGCCCTGCCAGCGCGCGCGCTCACGCGGGCTGAAGAGGTCGCCGATGATGGCGATGGCCAGCGACATCAAACCGCCCGCGCCTAACCCCTGGAAGCCACGGAAGATGATCAGTTGGGTCATGTCCTGTGAGATGCCCGACAACGCCGACCCAACCAAGAAGATCGTCAGCGCGATGATCATGATCGGCTTGCGCCCGAAAATGTCGGAAAGTTTGCCATAGATGGGGATCATAACGGTCGAGGTGAGCAGATAGGCCGTCGTCACCCAGGTGTAGCGATCAAAGCCCTTGAGGTCCGCGATGATGCGCGGCAGGGCCGTGCCAACGATGGTTTGGTCCAGCGACGCCAGCAGCATGACGAGCAGCACGCTCAGCATGGTGAACAGCGTCACCTCGCGTGAGTAGCGGGGTTGTTCGGGCACCGCCTCAGCTGCGGCAGCCCGCTGGGGGGCAACGGCGTCGCCGTTGCGAGCGATATCAGTTGTGCTCATTGGGGGTTCCTTTCGTGCGGCGTTTCCGCCGCGACGCCTTTGAAAAAGAAACGAGTCACCTGCGCGATCAGGTCTTCGACCGTCAGATGGTGCTCGGTGACGAGTTGTTGATAACGGTGAGCGGCCAGCGTGGTTTCAAAAAGGCTCACCAGCACGGGCGTGGGAATGTCGGCGGCGAAATCACCACTTACCTTGCCATCCTCAAAGATGCGCGTCAGGCGTTCTTCAAGTTGCTGGCGCTGCAAAGCAAATTGTGACTTTTGATCGATGAAGCGCGTGCGAAGTTCGGGATTCTGGGAAATGGCGATGAGCGCCTGAAAGCGCGAGCCAAACACCGCATTGAGCTGATAGGCCACCAAGGCTGCCAACTTCGCGGCGGGGGTGCTGGCCTGGGCCAAATGCTGGTCGATGGTTGCGATGAAATTGCTCATGTCGCGTCGCGTCAATGCCAACAGCAATTCTTCTTTGCTGGGGAAGTGCAGATAGACGGTGCCCTTGGCGATGCCCACTCGCGCGGCGATCTCGTCCATTGCCATCTCGTGATAGCCCTTTTCCACCAACAGCGCCTCAGCGGCATCCAGGATGAGCTGTTCACGCTCTTCCCGCTGGCGCTCTTTCAACGGACGCGAAGTATGCGGCGTTGTCATGCCTTCCGTCCCCTTTCGTATCCCGTGGCACGAAGCATCATCTTTGACGCCCCGTCATAATTATGACTTACAAGTCACAGTATAATCCACGTGACTAAAATATGTCAAGGGCGTCATGTGTGCTGTTGACAGGGGCTTGCCCATCTTGGCTAGGAGCAACCCAAAATCACCCTCTCCTTCTTGGATATCTGGTACGATAGGGTAAGCACAGCCGTATTTTTTGCGATCGAGGTTTGAACGACTATGGCTAAGAAACGGAAACGCGCCTCAGGCACTTTTGGCATTAGCACCGAGATCATCCTGCTCGCCCTCGTTATTTTATTCATTGGCAGCGGGGGGGCCAGCCTCGTCAACGGCCTTCTGGGGGAGCTCGGTTTTCACGGGCTGCCCAGCAGCAAAGGCAACGACAACACGTGGCTGATCTTGGGCATCGTCGCCATCGGCGGGGCCATCTGGCTGCTGCGGCGGCTGGGTCTGGGCGCGGGTCGTTCC
>JACDGC010000373.1 GCA_013815535.1 Ktedonobacterales bacterium | reverse complement strand
CTCCCAGCCATGCCCTCACGGACGCCATCATTCACCCTTCTCTGCACGCAACACATGCAGCAAGCTTGGCGCTTTCGCTGAACGTGTTGGCTGATGCGCTGTGGTCAGCGAGCAACGCTTGCAGATGTGGGGATGGTTAATGTCGTGCGTCACCGCGCCGTGAAGCGTAACGGCAAGCCCTGTGGCAGCGAGTCATCCAAGATGGCGGGGTCATAGACGTTCGCTGGGGTCACACCTGGGATGGGCATGATATCAAATCGTAGCAGCAAATGCGCCAGCAGCGCCTTGATCTCGATCTGGGCGAACTGCATGCCAATGCAGATGCGCGGCCCACCGCCAAACGTCACCAAGCCATAGGGCGTGCGGCGGTCCTCTTGGCGTGGCGGCGCGAAGCGGTCTGGGTCGAAGCGCTCGGGGTGGTCAAAGACGACGGGCAGGCGATGTGTCGCCCCCAGGTGCAGCCGCACAAAGGTGCCGGGGGCAATCTCATAGCCCGCGAAAGCGACCGCTGCGGTGGTGCCACGGGGGGCGGTGTCAACGGGGGTGCGCAGCCGCCCCGCTTCGTCAATGGCGCGGCCCAGCACGGGCATTGCCCGCAGTGCCGCCAGCGAGAGGTCGCCGCCGTGCGCCCCCGCCACCTCGGCCACCTCCGTCCGTGCGCGTTCCAGATACGCGGGATGCGTCGCCAGCAATCCCAGCGCCCACATCGCCGTATCCATCGTCGTCGTGTGGCCTGCTTCGAGGAGCACCTGGATGTGCCCCAAAAAGTGCTCCTCGTCTAACTCACCCCCTGAGGCATCGCGTGCGGCAGTCATGGCCGCCAGCAGATCGTCGTCGCCCCCCACGCGCGTGGCGACGGCTGCGCTGATGGCGGCGTTGAAGGCTGCCCGTTGCGCCGTGATGTGGGCCCAATAACCCGCCTTGCCATAAGGGTAGGGGTTGCGCGCGACGGCATCGCGCAGGTGGTGCAGCGCCACCACCCGCGCCGGGGGAGCGAAGCCGAGCAAAGCACGCGCGACGACATCAAAGGCGAGGTCGCGCATCTCGGCGCGGATTTCGACGGACCCGCGCGTGGCCCAATCGCGCGTGCGCTCTGCCACCACGTGATGCATCACCGCCAAATAGCCATCCAGATGCCCCGTGGTGAAGGCGGGGGTCATGATGCGCCGATGAGCGGCATGCACGTCGCCATCCAGATACAACAAATTTTCGTTCCACATGCCGCCAAAGAAGGCGCGCCAGCCGGGGGCATGCGCGAAAAGGTGCCGGTGCGTATGCAGCACAAAGCGATTCGCCGCTGGGCCAACGAGGTAGACTTGCCAGGGACCATAGCGACCTACCTGGCGGTGGCCGGTGCGTCGGCGGAAAATTGGCCCCGCCGTCACCGCCGCACCCAGAAGATAGGCCACCGGATTCTTGCGATGCGCATCGGGCACCACCACTTCGGGGATGGCCGCGAAGGGCTGTACCGTCGCTTCAGGGATCATGATGTGCGCCTCGTGCAAAAGATGATCCCATTATCGCACGCGCCATCAGCCGTGTTTTGCGTGCCAGTCGGCCAGCAAGGCGGCTTCGCGCTCGGGTGCCAGCCCGGCACGCAGGATGGTGCTGGCGGGGCGGGTGCGGTCCCAAGCCAGAGTGTCGCGCACCGTCTCGGCCAGCGGGCGAAAGCTCAGCCCGGCGGCGATGGCCTTGGCACAATCGACACGGTTAAAGCCCTGGGCATCACTGGGGACCCACAGCGGCATTTCGACGTAGGCACCCACCGCGTGCTCGGCCAGAAACGCTTCGTCCACCCAGGTGAAGCGCGCGTCGCTGCCACTGGCCACTTGGCACTCCGCCAGCAAGGTGCCCAGAGGCAATGGCTGGATGGGGCCGGTGGCGTGGTACACCCCCGTTGCCTCGGCTTCGGCCATCCGCACCGTCCAATCAGCCAGATCGCGCACATCGATGAACTGCGTCACATAATCGGAGCTGGCGGGTGCCAGGATTTCGCCCCCCTGCGTGACCCGATGGAGCCAATAGGTGAAACGGTCGGAGGGGTCGTTGGGACCAACAATGAGGCCCGGGCGGATGATCAGCGTTTGGCCGGGCATCCCTGTTTCGGCGGCGGTCTCGCACAGCGCCTTAAGGGGGCCATAGGTTTCGCCCGTCACCTCCTCAATGGTGGGGTCCGCGATGGTCTCCACGGGGGTCGCCTCGGTCGCCTCCGGCGGCAAGTCATCCCCATAGACTGAGATGGTGGAGATGAGGACGTATTGTTTGACGCGTGCGGCGATGGCCTCCGTCATGGCACGCACCTGACGTGGCACATAGGCGCTGGTGTCGATGATCACATCCCACTGGCCGCTCACCAGCGCAGCGAGGTCGCCATTGCGGTCGCCCAATAACTCGTGCACCCCATCTGGCAGGTCCATGGGGTGCTGCCCGCGGTGAAAGATGGTCAGGTCATGCCCGCGCGCCTGGGCTGCTCGCACGATATGCCGTCCCAGAAAGACGGTGCCGCCGATGATCAAGATGTGCATCATGGGCTCCTTTCGCTCGGTGATGTCTACATACTAAACACCAGCACCGCCAGAATGGAAGCACGGATAGATGCTTGTAGCATCACTTCACGGTAACCCCATCCTCGCTTGCGTGGTGGATGCCCACGCGCTATAATGGTGAACGTCAAGCCCATCATGCGCCGCAACGGCGCGGTGCCATCTCTCGCAATGGAGCGAAACACGTCTTATGCTCAAACATCTCGTACTGACGGCGGCGAACATGCCTGCCGTTCATCACCTTGTGACAGATACCGCGCTGGGCCGCCAGATGGCGAGTCGCTTCGTCGCGGGCGATAATCTGGACGCCGCGATGCCCGCCATCGCCGACCTGAACCAACGGGGCATCCATGCCTCGCTGGACTATCTGGGCGAAAACACCAGCAATGCGGCAGAGGCCACCAAGACTGCGGATGATTACGTCGCCATCCTGGATCGCATTGCGGCGACAGGGGCAGATGCGAACATCTCGATCAAGCTGACCGCGTTGGGGTTAGATATCGGCGAGGCCGTCTGCCTGGGGAATGTGCGGCGCGTATTGGAGCGCGCTTGTGCCCTCAATATCTTCGTGCGAATCGATATGGAAGGATCGGTGTATACCGAGCCAACTCTGCGGCTGGTGCATCTGTTGCACCGCGAATTCGCGGGACGCTCCACCATCCCAGGGGGCGTCGTGGGCACGGTCATCCAATCCATGCTGTTTCGCAGCGGGGAAGATGTCGCGGGGTTGGTTGCCGAGGGCATTCGTGTGCGCTTGGTGAAGGGCGCATATCGCGAACCGGCTTCGATCGCCTTCCCGAATAAGTTTGATGTCGATGAACATTATCGGCAACTGCTCCGCACGCTCCTCGCTGAAGGCATCTACCCCGCCATCGCGACCCATGATGAAGGAATGATCGCCGAAGCGCGACGCTTCGCCCATGAACGGGGCATCGAACCGACGCGCTTCGAGTTTCAAATGCTCTATGGCATTCGGCGCGACTTGCAAGAACGACTGGTGCGCGATGGCTATAATGTCCGCGTCTATGTGCCCTATGGCACCCAATGGTATCCCTATCTTTCGCGGCGGATGGCCGAACGCCCCGCGAATCTTATGTTCGTCGTCAATAATGCCCTCCGCAGTTGATTTGCGCAAGTTTTGGCAGAAATGCACAAAATCGCTGCTACTTTTGTGCCCATCATGCGTCTCGACATAATACACGGCAGAGGATTCAAGCAAGTCATGGGTAACGATCGCGTGAATGGTGGGCAACGAATATTGCGCTGTGCTGAGAGATTTTCCCCCGTGCCAACGTATTACTCTGTAAGAGGGATGCGCGCACACGAGCGCACGGGTCTGACGTTGGTGCACCACCACAATGACGCGGGGTGTCGGTCGGGCAAGTGAGGAGTGGCATGAATCAAGACGAGTGGTCTGATGCAGCAATAGCCGCAGGATTGCGCCGTCAGGACCCGACAGCCCTAGAAGCCATCGTGGTCCGGTATTCGCGCGAGATCTTTTATTTCATTCGCATGGTGCTCAGTAACGTTGGTGCTTTGCAAGATGTAGAAGAATGCGTCAACGATCTCTTCGTCTCGGTCTGGCAAGAGAGTGCGGCATTCGATGCCACGCGCGGGTCGTTCCGCACATGGCTGACGATGCGGGCGAAATATCTGGCGCTGGATCGGCGGCGGCACCTCTTACGTCGTCAAGTGGCGACGGTAGATCTGGCGAGCTTTGACGGAGATGCCGATAGAGTAGATCAACTCTCAGAGCGCTCTGACCATGGCGAGCGGTGGCGTTCGCAAGAACCGTGGGCAGCGGATTCGCTGGACGCGGTGGTGGAGCGCCGCGAAGAGCACGCTCGCCTGCACCAGGCACTGGCACGCTTGCCCGAACTGGATCGGCAGTTGATGTATCTGCGCTATTTTCGGTTGAAAAGCACAGAAGATATCGCCGCCCAAACGGGGCTGAGCAAGCATGCCATCGATACCCGCCTCTGGCGGGTGCGCAAACAGCTAAAAGTGACATTGTGGGAGCCATCTCATGGCCGAGTATGAGCGTTGGGGCGAACTGAGCGATGCTGCCAGTGGCCACTTCCCGGCGGATTTCACGCCGGAAGATGTGGCAACCGCGCAGTGGCTCAACACGCTCTATGACATCGACGGCGAGCAATTGCCGCCGCGTTACGCGCAAACTCTGCTGGGCGACCCACAGCACGCCCCTGCCAGCGACGACCTGGAAGAGCGCACCATCAACGCGGTCTTCACGCAATTGGCGCTGGCACGCCCACAACCCACGGCC
>JACDGC010000372.1 GCA_013815535.1 Ktedonobacterales bacterium | reverse complement strand
GCTTCAGGGTCCACGCCAGGGAGGTGCTCGCCAACGAGCGCCATGTCCTGCACATAAAGTTCTAGCTGTTCATGGGCAATCTTCATCGCCAATTTTGCCTTCAGATACTCATTCGAGGGAATCGAGCCACGCCAAAAGATCGTCTCGACCATCAACCCGTGGGGGGCCAGCAACTCATTGACGGCATTGCGTAGGATCTCGGTGATGCTCTCGCGCACGTCCGAGCGTTTGAGGGCAACGGTGGTGTAATTCAGCAGCAGTTGGCGCGCTACCGTGCTGATGGTGTGCTCTACCAAGCGCTCGCGTTGCTCTGGCGACTTCAGGAGGGTTTGTTTCAGCAAGGGATCGATGCGATCGACATCGGAGCGGATCTGCCACGTCAATTCCAGATTCATATATACGGTATCGCCATCACTGGCGGCGAGTTGATATACATCGAATTTCAACGAGAGGGGGCGCATGTCGATCGGTGTCCGAGCTTCTTCATCGATGAAGGGTAGCAGCACGATGACGCCGGGCTGCCCCAGGCGATGCATTTGCCCGAAGCGATAGATGAGGGGGCGAAAAGGATCGGGGGTGTTGTGCAGCCCGATGCGCAGCCCGATGGCCGCGAGGATGGCTGCCGCCAAGACGATCCAGAGGCCATGATTGGGGAACAGCAGCACCAGCACGATGACAAAGCTGGGTGCGCCAATGAGCAGCGCGCGTGTGAGCGAATCCATGCAAAGTACTCCGGTGGGTCCTTCAGATGCACCTGATCTTGCTAACAGTTTCTCATCAATGATAGCAGTGGTGGTTTCGCAACCGCGATGCCATGCTGGATGCATAGCCCGTTTGTCACATCGGTTACGCGCTGTGTGGCTCCGCGTTGTATCTTTGCACAGTGTGAGAATGCGCTGCACTGGCAACCAATCTTGAGGGTAATTGCGTGGCTTTAGCTCCCCCGTTTCTGCCTGCGCCGGGTCCGGTTCCCCATGATCAACGACCCGATCTCGACATCTTGCCTGCGGATGTTTCAGGGCAAAGCGAACGTCAACGTATCTTAGCCATCTATGAGACAGTGCGTGAGCGCGACATCCTGACGGCCGAGCATTCGCGGCGGGTCGGCATCTATGCGCAGCGGCTGGCGCGCCATCTGGGGCACCGTCGCGACGAGATCGCCGCTTTTGGGTTGGCCGGGCGGATTCACGACGCGGGGAAATCATGGATGCCCAACGACATCCTCAAGAAGACCGGGGAACTGAGTAGCGCTGAGATGGCGTTCATTCGTGGGCACACGATCATTGGTGAGCGCTTTGCCATTGCCTATGACCTGCCGCAGTTCTATCTGCACGCGATCCGGCATCATCACGAATGGTTCGATGGGAGTGGTTACCCCGACAACTTGAGCGGCACCACCATCCCCTTCGTCGCCCGGCTGCTGGCGGTGGTCGATGCTTTTGACGTCATCACCTCTGATCGCCCATACCGCTCTGCGGCTGACTGCGCCCACGCCGTCACGGAGATTCGCCGCGAGATGGGGCGCCAGTTTGACCCGGAGATCGCTGAAGCGTTCATCAGCATGGTGGCTCGACAAGACCCAGGGGAGTTCCTGGTGGTCGCGCGCCTTTGCCCGGTGCCGTGGGACCCCGCGCGAAGTGGGGCCTGGTATCAGATCGTCACGAAGTATTAGTTAGTGCGTCGTTTCAATGGTCGAGGTTGTCTGCGTCGAGTGGGGGCGCAGCAACGGCAACAGGCGATCTACGATGGTGTGCGATGGCGCGGGCCATGTGAGGGTGAAGCCCGCCCAGGCGGCTTCGAGCGCCTGGATGAGGTCGCGCACAGCGCGTTCGAGTTTCAGTCGTTCGTCGCGGTCATGCAGCAGGCTGGGAATGCGTGCATTGGCGGCATTGATCATCTGTGCCAGGGGGGCCAACTCTTCGCCCGTGACGATGGATTGCGGTCGATGATTGCTCATGGCTTGCGCGATCTGCGCTTGCAGTGCCATGGCATCGGCATCCAGGCTGAGCCGCTTCGTGCGTGCGCGGCGCTCGAGCGCTTGCAAGCGAAAGGTGAGAGCTGCCTCATTGGTCAAAGCGGTGTGTAGTTGTGCCAGCAACCAGTGTGCGGCGTAAGCCAATAATCCGGTTCCCAATAGGATGAATCCGAGGTTGAGCCATACAGACTGCGTTGCCGAGGGTGTGGCCAAGGGATGGATCGTTTCGGTTTGGGTGAGGGCGACGCCCAGGGCATAGAGCGCGAATGCGCCAGCCAGGCCAAACGTCCCCGTCCAGCGATTCGTCAGGAGGGCGGTCAAGAGCACGGCCCCTGGCAAGAGAAAGAAAATAGCAAATTGCGGTCCCAACACGAGCATGCCCACGCTCGTCGCCACGAAGTCATAGAGCAGCAGCCAGCCTGCGGCCCCTGCCACATGGCCAGCAGTCAATGCCCCCAACGCCAGCAGGGTGCTGGCGATGCCCGCAATCGCAAGGCTGAGGCACGCCGCGCCTAGCACGTGTTGATCGGGTGCGGCGAAGATGAGCGTCACACCGATGAAGATGGCCAGTAAACTCAGCCCCACATGCCCCCAGACCCAGCCGCGTGTCAGGTGCGCCTGTGCCGCCTGGCGTGCCACGGCTTGCGGGTGGCGCAGGGCATATGGTCCGGCGGGGAGGCGTTCTGCCGCACGCGCAGGCTCGGATGGCGCATGGGCCGCCGATGCCTGCACGGGCAACGGATATATGGTTTCAAACCGTTGAAGCGCGGTTCCACGCATGGAAAACTCCTCCATAGTCAGTGCGCCATCGCGAGCGCATACGGTGTGTGTCGCATCGGGCTATCCCCTCCCACCGCTTCAGCTACCAACCCCAGCCACCTTCGTATTATTGCTGTCCTTTTATATACAACGAACCAAAAGTGAATAGGTCATCTGTTCTTGGGACGAGTTTTCAGATTGTGCTACTATTGGCATCGCTCACTCCCCCTAACCATATCACTCACAGTGCCCGCGTCGCAACTGAGATGCCATTATGGGATCGCCTGTATAGTTGCTGGTGCAATCACTGGTGATCCTGTGTAACGATGGGCAAGGGGTGTCGCGGATTGATGGGGCTTGCCGCCTGGTGATTTTCTTGGTGGGGAGGGCATTGACCGGGATGCAATGGCTTGCCAGGGCAAGCGCGACGTGGGTGCTGGGCGGAAACGTGGTCATAGCTGAAATTGAGGGGCGGCCCCCCATTGACATCCGCCTGAGTGGGTGGTTAGGATGAAGTGAGCCGTCTCGTGGCGAGCGGCACCCCGCATGACGATGGTGAGCCGCATGCCCTGCCCCTACACGGCCATTCTGTTCGATCTCGATGGCACGCTGACCGACCCCGCTGACGGCATTACCAACGCTCTGGCGTATGCCCTCCGCAAGTTGGGACGGACTGTGCCCGCCCGCGCCGTGTTGACGCGCCACATCGGCCCCTCGCTGCATCAGACCTTCATGCAAGACTATGGCTGCGACGCGGCAACCGCTCAACAGGCGATCGCCTGGTATCGCGAATATTTCGGCGAGGTGGGCATCTTCGAGAATCAGATCTATCCGGGCATTCCCGCCTTGTTGGCGCGATTGCACGCGACGGTGCCCCTCTACCTCGCCACCTCGAAACCGACGGTGTATGCCGAGCGCATCATCGCGCACTTTGGTTTGGCTGAGTCCTTCACCGCAGTGGTGGGCAGCCACCTCGATGGCCGCCGTACCGATAAGGGTGAGGTCATCGCGGCGGCTTTGGCGTTGGCGTCACCCGATGAGCGTGCCCACGTGCTGATGGTGGGGGACCGCGAGCACGACATCCATGGTGCGCGGGCCAATGGCATCGCTGCCGCCGCCGTCACCTATGGCTTTGGCGACCTCACGGAGTTGCGGGCTGCCGCGCCCGACGTCATGCTCCATTCCGTCGCGGAACTAGCGCGCCATCTCGTGGGCTAGCATCACCCTGCCAAGAAGCGGCCACCGTGGAGGAAGAGTTCATCGTCCACATAGACCGAGCCGCTGGCCCGCAGATCTTTGATGAAGTCCCAATGGAGCGCGGAGTGGTTGAGGCCGCCCGTCTCGGGATAGCTTTCGCCAAGGGCCATATGGATGGTGCCACCGATTTTCTCGTCATAGAGCGTGTTGATGATGCCGCGTGTGATGCCGAAGTTGTTGCCAAAGGCAAATTCGCCCAACCGTCGGGCCCCTTCGTCCAGGTTCAGCATGGTCTGGAAGTAGGCATCGCCCTCGCCCGCGCTGGCCTCGACCACCCGCCCACCCACAAAGCGCAGTCGCACGTCGCGCACCACCCGCCCATCGCGTGCGCTGGGCACATCAAAGCGGATATGGCCTTCCACAGAATCCTCGACGGGGCCGGTGAAAAACTCGCCGCTGGGAAAGTTGCGCTTGCCATCGCTGTTGATGAAAGTGCGGCCCGCAATGCTCAGGCGCAGGTCGGTGTCGTCGCCGACGATGCGCACAGTGTGCTTATCGCGCAGCCAATCCACATAGCGCTGCTGCTCGGCACCCAGTTCACGCCACCGCGCGGCAGGGTCGGCATCGTTCAAGAAGCACGCCGCGAAGACGAACTCTTCGAAGTCTTCCAGCGCCATGCCCGCCAGTTGGGCGTACCCCGCCGTGGGCCAAAGGGTGCCACACCACGTCACCAGTTTGCTCTTGGTGGTGCCACGCTTGCGCCCCAGTTGGGCGGGGGAATTCGCCAGCGCTTGCCGTTGCGGATCGATCGTTGCCAGCGCCAGGGGGTTGGGACTCGCGGCGATGTTGAGTCGCTTGGTCACTTCGCCTGCCAGCGCAGCGCCGATGGGCGAGCGCCACGTGAT
>JACDGC010000371.1 GCA_013815535.1 Ktedonobacterales bacterium | reverse complement strand
CATCTGACGTAGTCGCCATTTGGCCCCCGAAGTGCCTTTTTGTTGCAAACGCTGTCTCACGCGCTGGTAATGCTTCGCCCTGGTGGACTGCGTGCCCACCCGCAATGAATTGGGTCTGATTGGTGGCGGTGGTACTCACCGCCAGATATCGTTGCCCCAGGTCGATACCTTGGGTCTGAGGCAGATCATCTGGGGCTATCTCCGGCAAGGGTAGTGCCAACGTGACCAGGAGATACCATTGCTTGGTACGAGGGTCACGCCAGAGTTTCGCCGCCCCAAAGGTAATACCAGTGGTCTCCTCGACAGCGGGTTCCGTCAAGGACTCCGAGGCCAGTAGGGACTGTTCGATAGCCTGGGCATGGGGGTCATCTTCCTGTTCTTCCGTGAGAGTCAACTTCCGTTCCGGTCGCTTGCGGGCTTTCTGGACCTCATCGAACTGGCGTCCGGCCTTGATGGTCGCTAGGTGAGGCGTGTAGCCGACATAGGGCAGTACCAATCGCCCTGTGAGGGTGGTGATCGATAACTGCTGGTCAGATTTGAAGCGATAGTCATAGCCGTAGGAGAAGGTAGTGGTCAGGGCCACGTATTTAGGCGGCTTGTCAAGTCCTTTGTAGCGGCGCTTGGTAAAGCCCCGACGGCGATGTTCAGCATTCTGCATCACCTTGATCCACAGTCCTTTGTAGGTGGCGGCGACCTGGCGGGGGGCATTACAGGCGAGTTGGGCGGACAAACCAAACCGAGTGCGCAGGTCACGATAGACCCGTTTTTGCAGCAGGAAGGCTTGCGAGAGTTTGCCCTGGGTGAAGGCAACGGAACTGGTATAATTCAAGGCATCGCGATACGCTAAAGCAGTGCGCCGTAATTGTTCCGCTTGGGTAGGGGTAGTCTGCAATTTTAGTTTGGTTGTCAGCATCGTAGGCATGCGCTCCGTCTAGCCGCCTCCATTTCTAGTTAGTTTGGCTGATCGCTAAGAGTGATGATATGATCCCCTTCTTCACCGCCTGTTTGAATGTCAGCGAAAGCAAAGCGAAATTTCCTCTTACAATGAGGGCAGGTAAGAATGCCGAAAACGCCGTCTTCTTCAATGCCAGTGGTGACGATTGCTCCATGCAACGCACCTAGCGTCCGCTCTAAAGAGTGGACCAATTGCTCGACACCAGTGATGCGTTCGCTTTGTGAATTCAGCACTGCGCGTACTGTTTCTCTCTTGGTGACGAGTTCCCCAAAGAGTACTTGGCGAGCCAGTTCTTTCATTTCCAGACGGAATTTGCGAATTCCTGCTTTGGCTTCAGGTTTTACCTTTCCCGAAGATATCTGAAGTAGCCAGAGACCTAATGCTTGATGTTCAATTGTCCATTGATCACGCATCCCGCGTCCTTGGGTAGGCATCTTGTACTGCCTGATATCGTCACAGATCTCGCTGTCAGCTTGTAGTTTTTGAATTTGTGCCCAGGAATCGATACCAAGTGCAGCACACATAGCACCAATGGGGAAGAAAAGCCCCTCTTCAGATTTCACAAGGACGAGATCCTGCTCTATGCCTTGAAGATCATTGACGATGATGGTGTGGTAGATTAATTCACTCATGGGGTTCTCCAAGGTGAGAATTCGGGGCGACAGACCAGGATACCCTGGTCTGTCTGATCAGGATGAGGTTACAAACTTTTTCTGAATATTCCTTGCGTGATAGCCAATTGATATGGGACAGGATGAATTAGATTGGCACTGACAGACCAGGGTATCCTGGTCTGTCAGAACGCTATCCTACGGCATCATTTCGTGAACGTTGGTCGCGGCGTTCAGCGAAAAACTGGAGAAGATCTTCACGGGGGATGCGCCATCCAACATTGCCGGGCATAGCCTGCGCACCAGGAAATTCTCCGGCATCACACCAACCTCGTACTAATTCGGAACTAGCTCTGGGATGAAGCCCTGATTCTCTCATGGCAGAGGCAACTTCGATCACACTCCAGACCGGTTTACGAGGTCCAGGATTTTTCGTGAGCCATTCAAAAGCGGCGTAACGGCTAAGAAATTCTTGTGCTTCTTGGGTTGTCATATGGCAACACCTTCCTCAGTAAAGCTTTGTCAAGAGTATACCATAGAAATGCTGTAATAGTAGATAATCGTATCATCTAATAGACAGAAGTTGCCATGAGTGTTGATAGTTGACACACGTTTGAGATAGTTGGTATAATCGGGAGCAAGGCTAATGGCGATGAATAGGAACAAAAGCGAGAAGGTTAAAAAACCTTGACCTTCAAATCAACTAACTGCATTGCACTGCTTGTAGCCTAGAATAAGTGGTGGAAGCAATTGTTAAAACTACACCGTGTTAAGTCTGATTAAGGTCGAATAGGACAAAACTGGCTTGACAAAAGTAGAATCAGTAAGTATAGTTACCATCATCGAGAAAGAAGGGAGGACTACTAGTGTGACATTGAAGGAACTGCGTGAGGGCCGCGCTTACACCCAAGCTGAAGTTGCAGCTTATTGCGGTGTTACCGCTGCAGCCGTCTCAATGTGGGAAAGCGGGAAATACACGCCTGGCCTGACGCAGCTCCGTAAGCTCGCAGAATTTTTCAAGATGACCATTCCAGATATGCGGGAGGTTATCAAAAACAGTGGAGGAATTCCAGACTAACACAAGAATTGTAGTTGTCCATCGTAGAAACAGAACAGCACCCACCACTAGCCCTCTAAAACTCGTGCGGATGCTAATCTGGAAAAGCAGCAAACCCCTCTCCTCAGGAAAGGAGCTTATTCTATGTCTGCCAAGATTGTACCACAGAACGTGGTATCTGGCAAAGCCCCGCTAACCCACGGAGTTTTTCGGTTCGACCCCCAGATTGTTGATGAGCCGATTCCTATGTGCGATGACCAGCACATCGCGTATCCCTTCGTCGAAAAAATGCTGGCCAGCGAACGTGCCGACTATTTGCTGGACTATGGTCATGATGTGGTGGCGCGCCTCCAACCTCGTTACACTCATATCGCCACGGCGCTCGCGGCACAATTGGCCTCCCTAGAAGCGCACCTTCACGCGGCACAGATGCGTCGTGATTACACCATGCTGCCTTTGGTGGTCGCGCAGATCGATGATGCACTCGTGCCAGGCGAGTTGCTCTTGCGGGAGGTGGCCGCATGACGCCTTCCCTTTCCTCACACGGTCCCCTGGCGATCCCACAACAACCCTCCAGGTTTCCCCGGTTCGCCGATCAGTCCCTTGCGCCTTGCCCGGAGCATACAGGGTGTCAACGGGCGCTGATGCACGGGCGGTTCTGTGTGCATCATTGTCCGTGTACCGCTTGCCAGCAAATCCGGGCTACGGTGGCCGAACGCCTTGCTCACGTGCGCAGTGGGGAGGTGCGGGAATGATACCGACGCCGATTACCGTCACGCTCGCGGAAGCGGAGGAGGAGGGGCTGGACCTCTCTGTCGCGCTCGATGCCCTCACACCAGCGGTGCGTCACCGTTTTGCCCGTCGCGCCGCGCTGGCCTACTATCAGATCACCGACGTGGAGGAGCCTAACCGATTGCTCATGACGGCGAGCATCGCCGCTTTTCTCGCGCAGACGACGGCCACGGTCATCGTCGATGAGACCGGGGTACTACAGGTAGCGTTTCTCATGGAGCCTTCCTCCGTTGCCCTTATGGGTGAGGAGGGGCAATCATGAACGAAACCGTCGACGCCGTGGCGATGCGGGCCGAAGCCCTCCCCAGCATGGTACTACGGGAGCTGCTCCCCCAAGAGGTGACCACTCCTCCGGCATCCGACTCGCTTCCTGGTGAAGCGCCGGTCGCGGCGGTTGATCTTCAAGTGATCACCACCCTGCGGACGCAACTCCTCGATGAGATGGAGCGGTTGGCGTCCGAAGAGGAACTGACTCAGGCACCGGGAGCCGTCATTCCTCCTGAGCGCATGCAGGCAGCGAGTACGCTGTGTATGCGTGGCCTGCACTATCAACTGGTGCAGCAGGCACCGCCCACGGAAGTCACCGAGTGGGTTGAACAGGCGCTGCTCATGCTGCAAGGTTTGCAGGCGATCACCACCCGCCAGGCATTTCGTGGGCAGGAGGTGGCGGCATGAAATCGCTACGCCTCCCCTATAATGCGGCGCGTATCACTACCACGGAAGAGATCTTCCTGGGCAAACTCTTGGTGAGCATCGCCTACGACGGTATCTTCATCGGGGCCGTCTACCCCGACGGCGTATTCTGGCGTGATAGTGGAGGCCATCGGCGTCTGTCGCGCGAGCGGGCTATCCGCGCCACGGTGCGGCAGTGTCACCATCATATGACCACTGAGCAGTATGCCACCTTTGTCCAGCGGGAAGGGGGCCACTTATGAATCCCATGCTCGTCTTGGTCCCTGCTATGGCGCGCTGGTGGCCGCAACCCGATGCGGGCGTGACCTTGCAACGCTTGGAAGCGCGTGGGGCGGTTGCGGTCGTGGGGGATGACCCTACTGATTGCCTCGTTGAGCTGCGTCAGCCCGTGTTGTCCAGGTATGCATCCTTGCCACGTCTGCCGCTCGACGCTTGGTTGGTAGCGTGGCGTGCTCACGGGCGTCCCCGTCGTGACCGTGACCTCGCCATCCGGCAAGATTTCACCCGCTTTCGTGCCGGGCTGCTGGTGCTGGCGCACCTGGCGCTGCATGATGCTGAACTAGTGGCCGATGTGACCGCGCGGGCGCGCTTTGATGAGGCGGTGGTCGTCGCACATCAGTGGTTCCTCGCCCGGCAACGTGGCGGACGGGCGCAATTTGCCGCCCTGCGAAGGGGCGTGTCACCGGAGGATATCCAATTAGCGGCACAGCTCATCATAACCGGAATTGCTGAAGTAGAGGAGGAGTGGTAATGGGAGTGTTA
>JACDGC010000370.1 GCA_013815535.1 Ktedonobacterales bacterium | reverse complement strand
CCATTGCCACAGTATGGCGGCAATGGTGCGCTCCCTTGACTATCGCTATTCCCTTGTTAGCGCTTGTCGCGCTTCTTCCAGTCTTGCAACGTCAGCACCTCATCAATGAGGCCATAGTCACACGCCTCCTCAGCGCTGAGGAAGAAATCGCGCTCGGTGTCGCGCTGGATGCGCTCTAGCGGCTGCCCGGTGTGCAGCGCGATGATGTCATTGATGATCTCGCGCGTCCGCAGCATCTCGCGCGCGTGAATTTCGATATCCGTCACTTGGCCACTGATGCCACCGCCGGAAATGAGCGGTTGGTGCATGTGAATGCGCGCATGGGGCAAGGAATAGCGCCGCCCTGGATCGCCCGCCATCAGCAAAATCGTGCCGAAACTGGCCGCCATGCCCACACAAGTGGTGGCGACGGGGCAGCGCATCGACCGCATGGTGTCATAGATCGCCATGCCCGCCACGATGACGCCGCCCGGCGAATTGATGTGCACATTGATGGGTTGGTCATCGCTCTCGCTCGCCAAGAAGAGCAACTCCGCCACGACGAGGCTGGCCAAGTTTTCTTCGATGGCCCCGTTGATCAGCACGATGCGTTCGCGCAACAGCCGCGAAAACAGGTCATAGGCCCGCTCACCACGCGCGCTTTGCTCGATCACGGTGGGGATCACCATTCGCGCGTCATTTGCCATTGTCATAGTTGGCCTCCTCTTCTATGCTGCCCGCACGAAGTGATAGTGCAGGCGCGAATGACGTGCATCCTCAAAGAGGCCTGCCAATAACCAGCCGTCACGGCCAAGGTCATTGAGCGCCGCCTCGCTCAGCGGCGGGGATTCACGCAGATCAACCTCCGTGACGTGATATTCCCAGGGGGTGCGTGGCGCGTCGGTGCGCTCAAAAACGACGGGGGTCGGAACAGGGGAACGAAAGCTCATAGCGTTTGCTCCTTTGTGAGGGATGGGGGCACGTGCCCGCACTTGAAGGATAGCGCGCAGATCAGGTATGATTGGGGGAAAAAGGGATGCTCTGAGCATCACCCGCGCCGCACCGATGCTGTGAGCATCGTTTTTTCGAGGAGGGTGCCACGATGGCCGATCTGCAAGAAACCGTTGGAACGACAATTCGCCGCGCTCGCCGCGACCGACGCTTGAAGTTGAAGGAACTCGCAGCGCGCTCGGCCCTCTCGGTGGTCTATCTTGGGGAGATCGAGCGGGGCAAGAAATATCCCTCCGCGCGCGTGCTCGAAGAATTGGCCCGCGCGCTGGAAATGGACATCTCTGAGCTGCTGAGCTTGATCGCCGCCGAACTGCGGCAGGCGACCGCGCCGCTGCTGTTGCCACAACGCCCAGCTGTGTTGCCCCGCGCGGCCAGCGACGACGCCACCCCCCAGGCATCGCTCGCCGCCGTCTTTGCCCCCGAGGCAGTGGCCGTCATCGCCGTCCTGGGCGGGGTATATGGCAGCTTCATCAGCGACCTTCGCCCCCCGCTGCCCGTGGTGATGGCACGCTGAGGGTTGCGCGGTGAGCCCCACGCTTTTCGGGTGAGCCCATTGTTAAAGACGGATTATGGATTGTACAATAAGAGTGACCGTCGAAGCATTAAACCCGAGAAGCGAGGAGCCGCGTGGACGCATTCGCAGAAGACATCTTCGAAGAAGTGGAACATCCCCACGAAGCGTGTGGGGTTTTTGGCATGTACGCCCCTGGGTATGACGTTGCCAACGACACTTTCTTTGGCCTCTTTGCCCTGCAACATCGCGGGCAAGAAAGCGCGGGCATCGCCGTATCAGATGGCGAACACCTGCACAGCCACATCGACATGGGGTTGGTGAATCAAGTCTTCACGAAAGAGAAAATGGCCGAACTCCGCGGCCACATCGCCATTGGTCACACGCGTTACTCCACCACCGGGGGCAGCGAGCTCTGCAACGCCCAGCCCATTCGCCTGCACGACCCGCTCTTGGGCGACTTTGCGCTGGCGCATAATGGCAATCTGGCAAACGCCGTCGCCCTCACCCGCCGGTTGCAGCGCCAAGGCGTCACGCTGGAATCGGATAGCGATAGCGAGATCATTGGGCAATTGATGCTGTTGGCCAAAGGGGATACGTGGGAAGATAAACTGCGCTTGGTCATGCCACAGCTTTCCGCTGCGTATAGCCTGGTGATCCTCACGCGCGAGGCGTTCTATGCCGTGCGCGACCCCTACGCGGTGCGCCCGCTGGTGCTGGGGCAACGCGACGGCAACTGGGTGGTTGCTTCGGAATCCTGCGCCTTGCAGATCGTTGGCGCGGTCTATGTGCGCGAGGTCGCCCCTGGCGAGATCATTCGGGTGGATGGAATGGGACCCGACCATTTGATCAGTATGCAAGGGACGCCGCCACGTAAACGGGCGAGCTGCCTCTTCGAATATATCTATTTCTCCCGCCCCGACAGCATCTCCGGTGCGGGTTCTTTATATGCCGCCCGCCAGCGGATGGGCGTCGCCCTGGCGAACGAGTTCCCCGTGGATGTCGATCTCGTCATCGCCGTGCCCGACTCAGCCACCCCGGCAGCCACTGGCTATGCCGCCGCTCGCAAGCTTCCCTATGCTGAAGGGCTGATCAAGAATCGCTATGTGGGGCGCACCTTCATCCAACCCGAACAGCACCTGCGCGAACTGGGCGTGCGCCTCAAGTTCAATGCCCTGCCAGATGTGCTGACGGGCAAACGCGTCATCATGATCGATGATAGCATCGTGCGCGGCACCACGACCCGCCAGTTAGTGCAAATGCTGCGTGATGCTGGTGCCAAGGAAGTGCATATTGGCGTCACTTCGCCGCCCTTCCGTCACCCATGCTACCTCGGCATCGCTGTCGCGCAAGAGGACCAGCTCATTGCGGCGCGGCTAGGCTCGGTGGAAAACATCTGCCAAGACATTGGCGCGGATAGCCTGCACTACCTCAGCTTGGATGGCTTGATTGGTGCCACCAATCTGCCGCCCGAGCAATTTTGTACGGGCTGCCTGACGGGCCAATATCCCGTCAAAATCGAGGAACTCGACATCGTGGAGGAGCCCGCGCTGGCCTAGCCAGCGCAGCCTCGCATAAGCACCAAGGGTGATGGACGATTGCAACCGTTCCTCACCCCTACTATACTGCTGTCATTACGGCAGCAACAACACTTTGCCCGTCGTCTGGCGGCCCGTCAGCGCCTCTTGCGCGGCCCCGCCCTCGGCCAGAGGATACGTCGCGCCGATGCGCACGTGCAAGGTGCCTGCCGCCATCTGGGCAAAGAGGTCGCCAGAGCGCTCCATCAGTTCTTCACGCGTGGCGATGTAATGCGCGAGCGTGGGGCGCGTGAGGAAGAGCGACCCCTTGGCATTCAAGGTCTGGATATTGAAGGGCGGCACCGCGCCGCTGGACTGCCCGAAGAGCACCAGATAGCCGCGCGGGCGCAGCGAATCTAAGCTGCCCGCAAAGGTGTCTTTGCCCACGGAATCATAGACCACCTCCACGCCGCGCCCGTCGGTCAAGCGGCGCACCGCAGGTGCGACCGCTTCTTGGTCATAGCGGATGACATCCGTCGCCCCAGCCGCGCGCGCCAGTTGGGCTTTTTCCTCTGTGGAGGTTGTGGCGATGACCCGTGCCCCCAGCCCCGTCGCCAGTTGCGTCAGCAACAGTCCCACGCCACCCGCCGCCGCATGCACCAGCGCGGTGTCGCCCGCCTTCAGCGGGAAGGTGCTGTGCGTCAGATAATGAGCCGTCATGCCTTGCAGCATCACCGCCACCGCGTCGCGCATCGGCACCGCCGCTGGCACCACCACCAGGCGGTCAGCCGGCACAACCGCATATTCCGCGTAGCCGCCAGCGATGCTGGCATATGCCACGCGGTCACCAACCGCGACCGATGTCACACCAGCGCCCACGGCATCCACCACGCCACCGCCCTCTTGCCCCAGCGTCATGGGCAAAGGGACCTGATATTGCCCGGTGCGGTGATACACATCGATGAAGTTGACGCCCGCCGCCTCGATCCGCACGCGTGCCTGCCCTGGTCCGGCTTCGGGGGTGGGGATGTCTTCGTAGCGTAACACCTCCGGCCCACCGTGTGCGTGGATGCGTAATGCTTTCATAGTGCCCCCCTTGGCTCTTGCCCGAAAATGGTGTTTCACCACACTATAGCAGCCCGCAAATAGACGATGCCAGCCAAGGCATTTTTCTTGCACCCACGGCTGCTGATGGCTTGCAACATCGGTTGCGGAATGTTATGCTCAAGAGAGGTGTGACAGATTGCAAAAGCTTTGGCCAGGGTTTTGTTCACCCATCTCGCGCATTTTACTGCCATTGTGGAGATTATGCTATGCAGCCACCGCGTCTCGCGCATTTTGATGATACGCCTGTGTATAATACGCGTGCCGCCGTGCGCCTGACGCAGGTGGAAGCGCCCCGCTTGCGCGCCTGGGAGCGCCGCTATGCCATCCTGGCACCCCATCGCAGCAGCAATAGCTATCGGCTCTACTCCGAACGCGACATCGCCACCATCCGCTGGCTCCGTGAGCAAGTGGATGCGGGCATGACCATCAGCCAGGCCACCGCGCGCCTCCGCAGTTACACCGAAGGCGGCGATCTGACTAATGGGGCTATCCCACCAGCGGAGGTCGCGCTTAATCTGGCGGTGATGACGGATGCCATCATCGCCGCCGCGCAGATCTTGGATGAAGGGACCACCGTCACCCTGCTGCAAGAGGCCTTCGCCGTCTACCCCGTCGAAGTGGTCTGCCAGCAACTGATCGTCCCCACGATGGTCAAAATGGGCGAGACGTGGGAACACGATAACCAGGTGATGGTCGCTGAGCGCTTTCTTTCCAATGTCGTCCGCGCGCAACTAGACGCCCTCTGGCAC
>JACDGC010000369.1 GCA_013815535.1 Ktedonobacterales bacterium | reverse complement strand
CCCCACCCCCGCCCTTTTTGCGACAAAAAGGGAGATGGTGCAGGGCGCGTGAATCGCGGCTCGCCACATCGGCGCTTCGGCGTGTCCGTCGCACGAACCGCGAGGCTTTGAGATGAGACGCCGCAGTCAAGTGGATCGGGTGCTTTTATGACAAGGTCGCATGAATGATACACGCACGAATGCTGCCCAGATGATACGGCAAAATGGCGCAAATCGGCCAGTGATTTGCCATGAGGATGTGGCTGTGATACAATCAACGACAGATCGCAAAGACTACGTGGCACGTCCACCCGAACGAATCCCAACATTCAGGCGCGCCTCCCCACACAGAGACGGTGCGGGCGCGTTCGCTCCATTGAGAGAGGTTTAATCCGCCCATGCCCAATACGAAGTCCGCCATCAAGCGCGTGCGTGTCGAAGAGAAACGCCGCGTGCGCAACCATGCCATCAAGAGCCGCGTCCGCACATTTGTGACGAAGGCGCGCAAGGCCATCGAAACCACCCCCACTGAAGCCGATACCGTCGAGACATTGCGTCAGGCTATGAGCGAGCTCGACAAGGCCGTCACCAAGGGCGTGTTGCACCGCAACAACGCGGCGCGCCGCAAATCGCGTCTGGCGCAGCGTCTGAATAAACTGCAAGCCGAGGCTCAATAATATCTCCCCTCTTATATTGGTGGACCCTCGCGCGCCGCGCTGCCTTTGACGATAGGGGCAAGTGTCCCTTTGTGGCGCGTGAGGGGCGTTGTCACCGTACGTGAGCGCACGTGGCGGTGGGAATTCGGTGCGTCCTGATCGATTTTTCTTGGGAAACACGCATGCATTTGCGAACAATCGAGAGCGTCTATGCGGCATTTTCATCGCTCGCAAGAGCGATGAGATGCCGCTTTTTTTAGCAAGGAGACTGTTTTTTCATGACACAACACACGGGCGCTGGGCGCCCCGGCCCGGCCAACCGCAACCAGAACAACAAGGGCACCAACCCTGCGCGGGCCAAATCTGACACGGCTAAACCCGCCAACACTAACACCCTGCGCGTCGTGCCCCTGGGCGGTGTCGGTGAAGTCGGCAAGAACGCCACCGCCATCGAATGTGGCCCCGACATCATTCTGGTCGATGCTGGCGTCAAATTCCCCGAAGAGGAACAGCGCGGCATCGATCTGGTCATTCCCGATGTTTCGTTCCTGCGTGAGCGCATCGACCGTATGCGTGGCATCGTGCTGACGCATGGCCACGAGGACCATATCGGTGCCCTGCCCTTCTTGTTGCCGCAACTCGCCCATGGCGATTGGAAGGTGCCCCTTTATGGCTCACGCCTGACGCTGGGTATGGTCGAGGCCAAGCTGCGCGAGCGCCGCGCCTTGATCTATGCGGAACTGCACCCCGTCGAGCCGGGCGACCACGTGCAACTGGGCCAGATCGACTGTGAATTCATCTCGGTGGCCCACAGCATCCCTGGCAGCTTCATGGTGGCGATGCATACCACGGCGGGCACGATGGTCGCCACGGGGGACTATAAGCTCGACCAGTCGCAAGATTCGCCCTACCAGACCGACCGCATTCGGCTGGAGGAACTGGGCAAGGAGGGTGTGTTGGGGCTGATGACCGATTGCGTCCGCATCGAGCGCCAGGGCCGCACCCCCCCAGAAACGCGCGTCTTTGATGCCCTGGACCAACTCATCCGCGATGAGAAAGGCCGCGTCATCATCACGACCTTTGCCTCCAACATTCCCCGTTTAGAGCAGGCGATCATTTCGGCGCACAAATATGGCCGCAGCACCGCCATCGCCGGACGCAGTATGGATCAGAATATGTCCGTGGCGGCGGAGCTTGGGTACATTCATCTGCCTGAAGGTTCGGTCGTGACGGTGGATCAAGCCAACCGCATGCCCGATGGCAAAGTGGTGCTGCTGACCACGGGCAGCCAGGGCGAGCCAACCTCCGCGCTCTCGCGCATCGCGTCCGGGGTGCACCCGACCATCCAGCTGCATGCTGGTGACACGGTGGTGCTCTCGGCGGAACCAGTGCCCGGCAACACCGAATCGGTCGCGCGCACCATCGACAACCTCTTTCGCCGTGGCGCGAAGGTCATCTATAAGGAACTGAACCCGAATGTGCACGTCAGCGGCCACGCCAGCCGCGACGAACTCCGCGACACGCTGCGCCTCCTCAAGCCGCGCTATGTGCTGCCGGTGCACGGTGAATATCGTCACCAGTACCTCTATAGTCAGATGGCCCAAGAAGAGGGCTATGACAGCGAGCGCGTGCCCATCTCGGAACTCGGCGACGTGATGGAACTGAGCATGACGGCGAACGCCGTGCGCAAGGTCAGCCATGTGCCCGCCGGGGCCGTCCTGGTGGATGGCCTGACGGTCGACAATGTCTCGCGCGAGGTGCTGCGCGACCGCCTGCATCTGGCGGCGGATGGCGTGGTCGTGGCGACCTTGGTGCTGGACCATGCCAGCGGCGAATTGCTGGCGGAACCCGAAGTGATCGCTCGTGGCGTCATCAGCACGGAGTCCGAAACGTTCATGACCCAGGCAATCGAGCAATTGAAACGCTCCCTCAAGCGTCAGATGCGCGGTCGCCCGGAATATAACGAGATCGCGGAGCGCACCAAGGAATCGCTGGGGACGTACATCTGGCAAAAGACCCACCTGCGCCCCCTCATCATCCCCACCATCACCGAGATCTAGTGGTCAACAAATGGCAGCGGGCAACATCTGTTGCCCGCTGTCTGTGTGTGCGTCAACTCAGCCGCGTCGCTGACACGTGCGCCTTGATCATGCGTGGCATGCTCTGAATGTGGTATTCGTTGCAAAAAGAAAAGCGAGCACTCTATGGAGATATTGCCAGGGGTTCACCGCGTCGCCAATGCCGTTTCCACCGCATATGTGTTGGTGGACCCGCGTGATGGCCTCACCATCATCGATGCCGGGCCAGGGCACTTTGAGCGCACCGTGCTGCGCTACCTCACTCAGATCGGGCGGCGGCCCGATGAGGTGCGGCGCATCATCCTGACGCATCGGCACTTTGACCACATCGGCGGTGCGCGGGGGCTGCGCGATGCCACCCATGCGCGGGTTTTGGCTCACCCGCTCGATGCCCCACAGATCGACGGGTCTGTGCCGAATGCCTACCCTAAGGGGGCGATGGGCGCGGCCATGCGCGTGGCGGTGCCGTTGCTGTTTCCGTTTCGTCCCTGCCCGGTGGATGAGATGCTGGTCGATGGGCAAAGCATCAGCCTGGGCGAGCTTGGCGAATTGCGCGTCATGTTGACCCCTGGCCATACGCTGGGGCACTGCGCGCTGCATCTACCCGCGCGGCGCTTGCTCATTATGGGGGATGCTCTCAACAACGCGACTGGCACCCCCGTCGTCTCGTTCGACGCGGTGAATGACGACACCGCCATGGCCAATCGCACCTCCATTGCCCTGGAGGGCATGGATGTGGATGCGCTCGTCTTTGGCCACGGCAAGCCCGTCTTGCAGGGTGCCCCCGCTGCGCTCAAGCATGCCGCCGACAAAGCCCGCGCTGATCTGGCGCGGGGTGCCTAGCCACACGCCGCACCAGTTTTTGCGCTATGATACGCGCAGAAGCAGGAACGGGGGAACGCGGCGATGGCAGCGATGCGCGTCTTAGTCATTGGTGGCGGCGTGAACGGTCTGGCGACTGCGGATGCGCTGGCCGGGGCCGGAGCACAGGTGACGGTGCTCGAACGTCACACGGTGGGCCATGCGTGGGCCTCATCGCATGGTCTTTCGCGGGCCATTCGTCATGAATATGGCCCCCAGGCGATTTATACGCGGATGGTCGCGCGCAGTCTGCGGCTGTGGGCTGACCTTGCCCGCGAGACGGGGCGGCATCTTTACACCGAGACGGGCGTGCTGACGCTTGGCTACACCGATGACGGCCAGACAGTGGCAGGCTATGAAACCATGCGCGCCGAGGGGTTGCCCGTCGACCTGCTGCCGCCAGATGTTTGCGAGCGCCGCTTCCCGCAGTTTCGTGTGGGGGCGCATACGGCCATCACATATAACCCCGTCGGGGGGATGATGCATGCCTCGGAATGCCTCGCCGCCCTCAGCGAACGGCTGCGTGCCCGTGGTGGTGAGATTCGCGAGGGCGTCGCGGTGGCGCATGTCGACCCCCACGGCGACCACGGACGCGTCACACTGGCCGACGGCACCACGCTGGAGGCCGACCGTGTGGTGGTGACGGCGGGGCCGTGGGTGCATGACGTCCTGCAGGAACTCGCACTGCCGATCCGCGCGACGCGCCAGCAGGTTTGTTATTTCGCGGGGCTTGCGCCAGAACTGTTTGGCTTGGGGCGCTTCCCCGTGTTCCTTTCTGAGATGCACTATTACGGATTTCCCATGGCGCGAACCAATTGGCTCAAAATTGCGTCTCATATGATAGGTGCAAATGTGGACCCTAATATGCCCTATCTACCAGATGAAGCGGAGGTCGCGGCGGTGCGCGCGTTTCTGCGGGAGACCATCCCCGCCGCCGCTGAGGCCGAACTGGCTGGGGTAGATTGCTGCATGTATGATCTGTCGCCCGATGAAGACCTCATTCTGGATGTGCATCCTGGTGGCGCGGGCGTCATCATCGGGTCGGGCTTTTCGGGGCATGGCTTCAAGTTTGGCATCGTCACTGGTGAACTCTTAGCGTCCTTGGCGTTGGGAACGCCGCCGCGCTTCCCGCTGGCGGGCTTTCGGCTGGCACGTTTCACCGCGTGAGGCCACACCGCCTGATGCTTGCCAGAATGGGCAGAATCAGATAGAATCAGCGTTGCAAGCGAACATCGGCTGCATGAAGGGGGCAAACCATGGCTGACATAAGCGATCATCCCATGGTGATCCTCCAGATGGCTC
>JACDGC010000368.1 GCA_013815535.1 Ktedonobacterales bacterium | reverse complement strand
CAGCGGCGCTGATGGCACAGACGAAACGCTATCAGGCCATCTTGATCGTCGCGGCAGTGGTCATGACGGTGGGTGCGTTCCTGCTGACGCGGCTGACCGCCACCAGCGGCACCAGCGAAACGCTGATCGTGATGGTCATTCTGGGTCTGGGCATCGGGCCATTTTTCACGGGACCTACCCTTGCGGCGCAAAATGCGCTGCCATCCCAGCAACTGGGCATTGGCACAGCGGCGGTGCGCTATATGGGGCAGTTGGGCTCCGTGTTGGGGGTCGCGGTCATTGGTTCGGTGGTCAATAATGTCCTTGCCAGCGACATCACCGCTCGGCTCCACGGCATCCCCGGCATCGCTACCATCCCACAACCCGTTATCAACCAGGCGACGAATCCGCAAGTGCTCGTCAACGCCGATTATCGCCATGCGTTGACGCAAGCCGTGGTGCAAAATACGCCGCCACCGTTCCAAAACGAAGCCCTACAAACGCTCAATTCACTATTCGACGCGCTCAAGCAATCGCTGAATGTCGGTCTGCATGATGGCTTTCTGGTGATCCTCGGTCTCAGCGTCGCCTCGATTGTGCTCACCTTCTTCCTGCGCGATGTGCCGCTGCGCGAGACCAACGAATTCACGGCTTAGCCCACAGATCAGCGAAAGACGGGGGAGTATGATGAAGATTGCCTTGGTTTCACCCTACGATTGGTCACACCCTGGTGGCGTGCGCAACCACATCCGCGAATTGGCGGCATACCTGCGCGGCGCAGGGCACAAGGTCACGGTCGTGACCTCTGCCTCAGCACCAGTCGATGAAGCGGGCGTCATGGTGGTGGGTGATGCCTTCACCGTGCCGCTGAATGGCTCGATCGCGCGATTGAACTATCCCACGCCACGCCTGCGCCAGATGGCCCAGCTCTTCCTGAGCGCCCGCTTCGATGTGGTCCATATCCATGAGCCATTGGTCGCGCCCCTCACCATCGCCTGCACGCTGGGCGCGCGGGCAGCGGCAATTCCCGTGGTCGGCACCTTCCATGCCGCCGCATCCCCCAACGCCGCCTGGATCTATGATCTGGCGCGTCCGGTGTTGCGGCCTATCTGTGCCGCATTAACCGAGCGCATCGCCGTCTCGCCCGTGGCGCTTGAGACGATAGCCCGCGTTTACCCTGGCCACTATCACATCATTCCGAATGGCCTCAATCTGGCACCATTTCAAGCCGCACAGCGACATCCCTCCCCATGCGCGGATGGCCGACCGACGATTCTTTTTCTGGGACGTTTAGAGCCGCGCAAAGGCGCGACCGAGCTTTTGGCCGCGCTCCCCCGCTTACGCGCATCGTTGGCGCTGGCCCACCTGCCCCTGCCGCATGTCGTCATCGCGGGTGACGGCCCAGAGCGCGATATCTGCCAGGAACTCGCCGAGAAGCTGGGGGATATCACGCTTGCGGGAACCATTACGGATGCCGAGAAGATCCGCTTGCTGGCGGGAGCAACGCTCTTTTGCGCGCCAGCGTTGGGTGGCGAGAGCCAGGGCATCGTGCTTTTGGAAGCGATGGCCGTGGGCACGCCGGTGATCGCCAGCGACATCCCTGGCTATCGCACCGTCATCACGCCTGGCACGGGCATGCTCGTCCCCCCGCGCGACCCTTCGGCCTTAGCCAGTGGGCTGCACCGCGCGCTGGCAGATGCCACTTGGCAACGCACCGTAGCGTTGGAGGGCCGCCGCGCCATCCAGCGCTATGACTGGGGCACGGTTGGCCACGAGATCAGCAGCGTCTATTGTCAGGCAATTCAGCAACGCGGTGTCGCGGCCACTTTTGCAGAATCGCTGCCACGCGGTTACAATGCGTAGAGAGGAATGCACCTCATGACATAATGCCTCATTGACATCTTCCCTGACCAAGTTGGGCACCATGTCGCCACGCAACCCGCATTAGCGAGGAAAGCAGCATGACTTCCAGTTCGCAATCCCTTGATATGAATGGCATCACTGCTGTGGAGATTGCGACATTCAATGGCGACATCCTCACCATGACCGCCGTGGGGGAAGCCCGCCTCGACAGCACCATCAAGGGCAACGCCACCTTCGCCGTCGAGCACATCGGCTCGCTGCTCTACATCCATGCGAAAAAGCAACATCACCGCTACGGTGGCGCGGGCGTCACCTTCATCGCATCGTTGCCAGCTGGGTTGCACCTGAAACTGGCAACCGTTGGGGGGGCCGTCCGTCACCATGGCCCAGTGCAACAACTCGAAGTGACCGCCAGTAATGGCGACATCACCATCACCTCAACGGGCCAAGGCAGCGTGCGGCTCAAAGGGGCGAACACCAACATTGTCACCGACGACACCGATGGCCTGCTGGTCATCACCACGGCGAAAGGCAATGTACGGGTGACGGGCTGCCAGGGGAGCGTGACGGTCGATTCCAGCCAGGGTGACATCCGCGTCACCAATGTGATTGGCGCAATCACGGTGCACACGGGTGACGGCGAGGTGCGCGTTCAAGGGATACGCGGCAGCGTCTTCCTCACGACCTCGAATGGGGAAGTGCGGATCAATGAGGTCGTCGGCCCCGTCTCCGCCAACACGGCGAATGGGACCATCCATCTGCATGACACACAAGGTCAATTGGAAGTTGTCACCAAATCAGGTGAGATCCACTCCGAACGCATCAAACTCGATCCTGGCACCACTAGCCTGCTCAAGTCTGCTAATCGCACCATTAATATCCATAACTGCCAGGCACCTGGCGGTCTGGAAATACGCGCCAAAGACTATCAAGCGCTGAAACATAACTCCTTGCCAGGATATGCCATCCAGGTGGAACGTCGGCGCTTCTTCGCTCGCTTTGATGGGCCCCACATTGCCAAGCTCCACATCGAAACCCCCGGCGAAATCCATATCAGTAGCTAAGCAGCGTCGGTCAACCCTTTACGCCGGGCGTTCTTTTATCCGCACCTTTGTCGTCTGGCACTTCACCAAAATGCTCCTGCCAGCAGCGACACCACAACGTGAAGGCCGCTATCGTCGTGTGCGGCGACTGGAACCTGGGTCACGCGCGACGCGCTGCACCAACGCCATGCCCCCGACCGCGACGGCACGCACTCTGGATGTGGGCCAAGGGTATTCATCGATGCCGTCGAGCACGGTGCTGGCTCCAGCACATGCTGAAGACAGAACAGAAGCTCTTGGAAAGCGAGGCACGAGATGTCTGATGGAAAAGAGCAAGTAGGGGCAGTGCGATTTAGTGATGCGCGAGAAAATCAACGATGGTCGCCTGCATTGGCAGGGAGATCTGTGCGCCAACGCGCGTGACGGCCAAGGCGCCCGCCCCTGCTGCGAACCGCGCGGCGACTGGCATGGGGTCCCCCGCTGCGAGACGGGTCACCAACGCCCCAATGAAGGCATCCCCAGCGGCGGTCGTATCGACGGCCTCAACGGCAAAGGCGGGTTGCAGATAGGTGGCATTGCCGTCGCTAATGAGTGCCCCGGCACGCCCCAAGGTGACGATGACCTGACGCGGGCCTTTGACATGCAACTGTCGCGCGGCCACAACGGCACTGGCGGCATCGGTCACGGTGGTGGAGGTCAAGACGGCGGCCTCTGTCTCATTACAGACGAGAATATCGACAAGCAGCAGCAAGGCATCGGAAAGGGGCTGCGCGGGTGCAGGATTCAACAGCGTGCTGACCTTGGCCCCTCGGGCGGTAGTGAATGCGTGCATGACCATGGCCACGGGGATTTCGAGTTGTGCCACGATGATGCGTGCTTCAGCAATCATCGGCTGTGCGGTGGCGATATCCGCTTCGCTCACCGAGGCGTTTGCTCCAGGCGCAACGACGATGCTGTTTTCTCCGCTCTCGGCTACCGTAATAAAGGCGAGCCCCGTCGCGACCCCCGCGACGCGCCGCAGATGCGTCAGGTTCACTCCTGCTTCGCTCAGGGACTCCGCCGCGACATCCCCATAATCATCATCGCCCAGACACCCAATGAAGGCGACATCAGCCCCCGCGCGCTGTGCCGCGACCGCTTGGTTTGCCCCTTTACCGCCGGCAATGCGCTTCACCTCACTGCCGAGGATGGTTTCGCCAGGGAGCGGCAGGTGCGGCACCCGCACCACCAGATCGATGTTACTGCTGCCAATGACGACCACGGTCGGCGGGGAATGTGCCATATCTGGTTCCTCATTTCTGAACGATGGAGATGGGATGGCTGCACCGCCACGTTCCTGTTAGGTAAGAGTGGGGAGGCTATGCCCCCACCCTTGCCCTATCCCACAGGTTGACACTCCCCACGCCTCGAAGGCAGGGGATGCCCGGTTCACCTACTCCGGTATCCCAGAGTATCCCCGAAGGCGCTGCCCGCGCCGTTTGATCTCGTTCGCGCTGTTTTCATCGCGGTCCATCACCAAGCCACAATTCGGACAGATGTGTGTCCTGACACTGAGCGACTTGGGGACACGGGTGCCACAGCGGCTACAATCTTGGGAGGTGTGGTGGGGAGGGACGGCAACCACTTGACGACCAGCACTTGCAGCCTTGTGGTCTTGCAAGACCTGTGATTGGATGTCTTTATATTCAGGTCGGGCTTCTTTGACGCCAGGGAGTTCGGCTTTTTGGTCATAGGAGTTCAAGCTCACCCGCCGCATCCGCCAGGCATCGCGCCGTTCTTGCAGGGCGGCGTTGTACAATTCCCGGCACCGCGTCAGCGTCCACCAGAGCACACGGTCCTGCTCTGGCGTCGGGTTCAGTTTGTACTTAAAGGCGCGGTGAACCAGCGGCATGGCACGATCCTTGAGGGGGTGATCGCTGCGCTTATGATAGCAGTAGAGCGGCACCCCGTCAACTATTGCAACGGGTACGGTGTCGCGTCCTGCGACCGCGCTT
>JACDGC010000367.1 GCA_013815535.1 Ktedonobacterales bacterium | reverse complement strand
TTTTGCTGCATGCCCCGCGACATGTTTTCGAGCGGTTGATCGAAACGGTCAGACTTGATGCCCAGTTCGCCGAGCAGTCCACGGATCTCGTCACGCGCCGTCGGAATCTCCAGATTATAGAGCCGCGCCGAGTAGATGAGATTTTCCATGGGGCTGAGCTTGCGAAAGAAGGCCGCTTCGACGCTGACGCGGTTGATCAGCCGCTGCACGGCTAGCGCCTCGCGTTCCACATCGTGCCCAAAGACCCGCACGGTGCCGCTATCGGGCAGCAACAGCGTCGAAATGACCCGAATGAGCGTCGACTTGCCCGAGCCATTCGACCCCAGCACGCCATAGATTTCGCGGCGTCCGATGCGCAACGAGATGTCATCGACCGCGCGGATGGCCTTGGGGCGCGCGGCGGGGTCCGCGTCGCGCCGCCGGAAGCGATCTTTGAGGCCAGCGAAGAGGTCGCTGCCTTTCTCGAACTTCTTGATGAGGTGGTCAACCACCAGGGCGTCACCCTGCCCGGCGGTCAGGTCGCGCAGGGTGGCAAGATCAGCGGGACGATACGCTGCGCCGACGTCGCCCCGCTGGCTATGGCTCTCGGCTGGCGATGGGGCAAATGAAGACATGGTTATACTCCTGTGGCACGCCGCCATGCGGCACGCCGACTCTCACAAAACAACACAAGTGGTCAGTGCAGACCAGTGATTCCAAAGGGGGTCCAAGGCATGTCAACGCCTCCTTTCACACAGCAGGATCGAGTATACCTGCGGAACCAGACAACGACTGTCAACAAAGCGCGCGACGGTGCGCGATGGTTCGGTGAGGTGGGCGGTGCGCGTGCTAGGTAGTGACATGAGGAAGACCGAGCACGATGGGCGCACAACGCGCCGCCACCGGGAACGCTGCATGCGTGCCTGGGGTCGCCTCGGTCAGTGGGGGAAACTTACTGTTTGCGGATGCGCACGACCGGACGGCAGGCAGCACTTGGGCACACGAATGCCCGAGCGGCTCCCTTGGGACCACCGAGCAGGCCACCGAAGAGGGTGGTAGCCAACTGAGTGATGATGATCCCGTTACTCATCCTGGTCGTCTCCTGAAGAGTTGGTGGTGGTGCATTCGCGCATCACACGTTAGCTAGTATACTGGATGAGCAGGGGGAAGTCAAGAGGACCAGGGATACGCCGAAAAATTCAGCAGCACACTCCTGGCCCACACCTGCCATTGCGTTGGCTCAGCGCCGCTCATCCACAGGCAGAAAGCGGCGCAACAGTTCCTCGACCTCGGGAAGGTTGAATGGTTTGGCGAACCAGGCATCCGCCGTCGCTTGCTGCATGGCACGATGATGCGCCGCCGACATCAAGAGCAAGATGGGCGCGTTTTGGTGAGTGCGCGCAGCCTGGGAACGAATGGCATCAATGAGTTCACCGCCATTCATCTGGGGCATCATATAATCGGTGATGACCAAGACGGGCTGCTCTTGCTCGATGGCGGCAAGGGCTTGCTTGCCACTGGTGGCGATGCGCACGCGAAACCCCAAATCTTCAAGAAAATAAGCCAACCCCTGCGCGATAGCCAGTTCGTCATCCACCACGATGATGAGCGGCAGGGAATCGGCCATCTGCATCTCTAGCAGTAAAAAACAATAGCGTTGCAATAGTCGGCGTAGCGCCAGAGAGGGGTGAGGCATAAAACGCTGCTCCCTTTCTCACAACCCTGCCCACACGAGCAAAAAGACAGACATGACGTTGTGGCGGAATGCAAGCACATTCTCAGCCAACCTTCAGGTCCCTACCCCGGCAGCCTGGCGCGCAGCAGGCAAGCATGGCATTACGCCTGCTCGTTCAGCAAGCCGCGAGCGATGGCCTCGGCCGTCACTTTGTCGTCGGGCGCGAGTTGTCCGTCAATCACCAACGCCAACAGATGCTCTTTGATCGGTTTCAGCCAGACGCCAGGGCCGCGCCCAAACAACGCCATCAGTTCATTGCCATCCAAGGGGCTCTTGATGGGCACACGGAGCGCTTCTTCGGCCAGGAAGCGACTGCGTTCTTCCAATTCATTGACGCGTGCGACGGCCCGCGACACTTTGTCGGGACGATAGCTGGTGATGTCGGCCCGCGACAGATCAAGCAGGTCGGGCAGGGTGTCGCCAGCGTCGAGCATCAGCCGCCGCACCGCGCCATCCGTCCAATCCGAGAGATAGGCATTAGAGCGCATGTGCAGCTTCACCAAGCGCGAGATATGGTCGATGAAGGGGCGATCAAAATGGAGGCGCTTGAGGATCTCGCGGGCCATGACCGCGCCCAGGTCTTCGTGCCCAAAGAAGTGGACCTGGCCATTTTCGATGGCACGCGTGCGCGGTTTGGCGATGTCGTGCAGCAGACCAGCCCAGCGCATGCTGAGGCGTGGCGGCGTATTTTGCACCACGCGCAGCACATGCTCATACACATCTTTGGTGTGGCCTGGCATCGGTTGCTGGCTGACCCCGCGCAGCTCCAGCGCCTCGGGCACGATGTAGGGCATCAGCCCCAGATTCACTGTCACCCGCAGGCCGAGCATGGGGCGTGGTGAAACCAGGATTTTATTGAATTCGTCACGGATGCGCTCTTTGCTGATCTTTTCGAGGGTCGCGGCTTGGTCGCGGATGGCCGCTTCGGTGCGCTCCTCGATGGTGAAACCCAGTTGCGCGGCAAAACGCACGGCCCGCAGCATCCGCAGTGGATCTTCGGCGAACCGATGGTCGGGGTCATCCCCCACCGCGCGAATCAGCCCCGCCGCCAGATCCGCTTGCCCACCAAAGCAGTCGATGATCTCGCCTGATTGCGGCGCTTGCGCCAGCGCGTTGATGGTGAAGTCGCGCCGCAACAGGTCATCTTCCAGCCGGTCGCCGAAGATGACCTCCGGCTTGCGTGAGGCGGGATCGTACCGTTCGCTGCGAAACGTGGTGATCTCCACGATGAGGTCGGGGGCGACGGTCATCTCTTCCGCCTCGGCGCTGAGCGTGGCAGTCGCTGGCGTCTCCCCAGAGGGGGCGGGAGCAGTGGCATAGTGCAGCCGCACGGTGCCAAAACGCTCGCCCACCAAAACGACGGCACGGGGATGCGTCGCGGCGACCAGACGTTGGATGGCGTCGGGCGTCGCGTCGGTGGTCATGTCGATATCCGGCGTGGCGTCGCGTCCCAAGAGCGCGTCACGCACCGTTCCCCCGACCAAGTATAGCTGATGACCGGCTGCCGTGAACCGGGCAGCGAGGTCTGAAATGAGATCGCGCATATGGCACATTGTATCACGTGTTGGCACGGGAATGGGCACCCCACAGCGGGTTTTTGACCCTTGACAGGGGAAGAGCCATGCAGCACAATGATAGCTGGCTATCACCATGAGGCCCATGCCAGTTATATGGAGGATGTATGCAAACGATGGCTGATATCCCTGATTTTGCTGGACTACTCACCAAACTGCGGAATGACCGCAACCTTTCACAGGGTCAACTCGCCAAGGCCGCACGGTTGTCGCGCACCTATGTCTATCATCTGGAACACCGCTTGCGCGATGCGCCGTCGCCGCGTGCCGCACGGGCGCTGGCCCGCGCGCTGGAACTGCACGGCGAAGAACGGCGCATCTTTGCCCAGACATTCGCGGAACTGACGGGGCAATTGCTCGAAGATGAAGTGGATGAAACGGCTTATCTCGATCTGCGCCACCTCTCGGCGCTGCTGGTGGATAACACGCTCTTCCCCGCGCATAGTCTGGATCGCATGTGGCACATCAATAGCTGGAATGACGCCGCGCTGGACCTCTTCGAGGTGACGGATGACTTGCTGGCCGAGCACGACAACCATCTGCTGCTGCTGGTGTATGATCCCATCTATCGCAAGCGCTTCCAGCCGTGGGAGGAACTGGCGCGGCGCTTGACCGCCGATTTCAAGTTCGCCACCCAGGGGCTGACGTTCTTACCGGAGTATCGTGACCTGATGCGCGCCCTGCGCCGCCTGCCCGACTTTCGCCGCCTCAGCGAGACGAGCGAGGCCTATTCCGCCCCCGCGCCATCCTTCGTCTTTCAGATGAAGCATTCCCGGTTGGGGAGCTTGGCGCTGCGCACCGCCATCAGCGTCTTTTCGCGCACACCGGATTTCAGCATCGAGGTCTATCTGCCCGGCAATCAACAAACCCTCGAAATCTTCCGGGACAGCGGCTGGCAAAAACAGGCATAGGGACCAAAACTGTGGGCTTCCCCACGCTTGGCCACCTATGCTATACTGGCGCTGCGAACGTCTCGTCGCCCGCCACGACTAGCACAAGAGAAGGGTACTCGGCCTCATGCAACGATTCCCCGCCATCAGCACGCCTGTGCCCGCCCGCGCACCGCTGATCTTGCTCTTTGAGCGCAATGACGCCGTGGCGGTGCCGCTCATCCCCCAACTGCGCACGGCGGGGTACGACGTGCGGGCAGCGCGCATTCCGGTGGAGGTCTTTGACCTGTTGCAGCGCGACCCGGTGGATCTGGTGCTGGTGGACCTCAGCAATGCGGCAGCGAATCGGCGCGAGTTTTGGGTGGGGCTAGACTCGCAGCGACGCACGCGCACGGTGCATGTGCTGACCTTCCGCTATATGACCACGCTGGAAACCGGCGAATTGGAAAGCGGTCTGCGCGTCGCACGGGCGGATGTTGAAATCCAAGGGGTCGAGGGCTTTGGGCCACTGATCGAGGCGATCCATGCGCGCGTGCCAGGGGCAGTGCCCGTGCCACGCTTCAGCGGGCCGCCCCTGCCCACGCCAGGCATGCCCGCGCTGCCGGCACCCGGTGGCACGGCGGCACGCACCGCGAACACCAATCCCCTCGCGCCGCGTGCGCCCACCGGGGGCAATCCGCTGGCCGCGCAGCCGCGCCCCCAA
>JACDGC010000366.1 GCA_013815535.1 Ktedonobacterales bacterium | reverse complement strand
GCGCTTTTGGCAGGTGGTGCAAGCGGCGACGTTCCTGGTCGGGGAAGTGGAACCGGCGACGCGCGACAAACAACGGCATTTTCATGAGGGGCGCATCCTCTCGACCATCATGGGCTATCTCGAATCGTGGGCGGCGTGGCACATTGGGGCCGATGATGCAGCGCTGGGGACGCTGGATATCGAACGGGTGCTGAGCGATATCGGGCAGCGCTCGGCGCATCACTACGAAATGAAGGAGACGGATTTCCGGGCGGCGGTGCGCAACAAGAGCATGCGTATCGGGCAATCCATGCAGAAGTTAGCAGACAAGCAAGAGGCACAGCGACAAGCAGCGGGGGAATAACGACCAAGAACGGGGGCCGCTCAGCGTGGGGATGCTGGGCGGCTTCTTCATGCGTGAGGGGGGAATGGGTATGGCGAAACTGCATATTGCGCTGCAAGAAAAGATGCTGCTCAGTATTGAAGAAGCTGCGGCGGTACTGGGTATCGGGCGTGATTTGGTTTACAAGCTCATTTCAGAGCTTGACCCATCGACGGGGCAAGCGCGTTTGTATTCAGTCAAGGTTGGTCGCCGTCGCATGGTTTCACGCCGTGCACTAGAAAAATTTGTCGAGGGGGTAGCTGTCTAATGACGAAACGTCGTGCAAACGGTGAGGGCACCATCTATCAACGTTCTGATGGTCGCTGGCATGCCCAGTTGCGTTTGCCAAATAGCAAGCGCAAGAATATTTATGGTGACTCACAAAAAGAGGTTGTTCAGGCGCTTTCTCGGCTTCGTAAAGAAGTTGATGCTGGCTTGCATGCTAGCCTTGATGCTGAGCAGACGCTTCGTCAGTTTTCACAAGGCTGGATTGCTGGTCGCAAGCATAAACTCCGCTCTAAGACGATGCTGGGGTATGAGTCGATGGTCAAGAATCACCTTGACTTCATCGGTGACATTCCTTTGTCTAAGCTAACGGCACATACTTTGCAAAAGCACTACACTGCTAAGCTGCAAGTGTTTGCTGCAACAACGATACATCACTTGCATGCATTTTTGCATGTGGTTTTGGACCATGCAGTCCGCCTGGAGCTTATTCCCAAAAATCCCACGGACTACGTAGATGCTCCCGGCATCCATACTGCAGAAATTCGCCCGCTTACTGAGCAACAAATTAAACAATTGCTTATTGTATTGCAAGGCGACCGCTATGAAGCGCTCTATTTCCTGGCGGTGGCGACGGGCATGCGTGAAGCTGAGTTGCTAGGGCTACGGTGGCAAGATGTGCAGTTGCGCTTTTTGACGGTGCGGGTAGCTCAGACTTTGCATCGTTTACGTGGGCGCTTTGTTCTGGAAGAACCAAAGTCGCGCATGAGCCGCAGGACCTTGCCACTCCCCTCTGCTGCTGCTGAAATTTTGGTGAAATGGAGCGAGACGCAAGAAATCGATAAAGAGAAGATGGGGGCTGCCTGGGGTGAAAATTGGGGATTGGTTTTTACTACCCCGGCTGGTCAGCCACTTCATTACAGTCAGGCACTTGCGCATTTTCGCCTGTTGCTTGAAAAAGCAGGTTTGCCGCTCTCGACTCGCTTGCATGATTTACGCCATACATTTGCAACGTTGCTTCTCGAACGTGGCGTACATATCAAGGCTGTCAGCGAGTTGCTTGGGCATAGCTCAGTCAATATCACCTTGTCCATTTACGGGCATGTGACACGCAAGATGCAAGATACCGCTGTGGTGGAGTTGGATAATATTCTCCGGCTTGATTCGCCGCATGATTGATTCTAAGAAGGTTGCAGTAAATGGCCGTAAAAAAGGCTGTCAGCCCGATCAAGCGTACTGCTTAGTCGGGCTGAGAATTGAGGCTGCGGGCGGAGAGGGAGAGATTCGAACTCTCGGTTGAGAAACCCCAACAGCGGTTTAGCAAACCGCCGCACTAGACCACTATGCGACCTCTCCACTGGTGCCGAAAGCGGGATTTGAACCCGCACGCCCTTGCGAGCACTACGACCTGAACGTAGCGTGTCTGCCATTTCACCACTTCGGCATAGGTGAACGTCATTGAAACGTCCCCTCTATAATACTCGATTCTGCCGCGTTTGTCAAGCGGCATCGGCTGAATATTGCTCATCTTTTGCCGCTTATTCAGGAAATATCCACGTCATCTGAAGAAGAAGATGAACATCGTCAATGTCACATTACTCATGACCATCTTCGTTTCGCTGGTCTTGTAAAATGGCGCGATCCGTGGTATAATCTCCTGGATGGCGGGGGTAGTCGCTAAGACACAGCCCCCGCCATCCGATTGTGTTAAATGGGTGGTGAGAGAGCGTATGGAAATCTGGTCGCTAGGCCACTCTGGCTTTCGGCTGCGTGGGAAAGAAGTCACGCTGGTGCTCGACCCGCCTGCCGCTGGGTATGGCTCGTCTTTGAAGGGCATCTCAGCCGATATCGTGTGCATTACGCATGATCACCCCGGCCACAACAACGTCGCTGGGTTGGGGGGCACCCCCTATGTCGTGCATGGCCCCGGTGAATATGAAGTCGGCGGCGTCCTCATCACAGGCATGCGCACCTTCCACGATACCAAGCACGGCGAAGAGCGTGGCAGCAACACGATCTATATCATCCATATGGAAGAGCTGCTGCTGTGCCATCTGGGCGATCTCGGGCATGGGCTGAACGCCGATCAGCAGCAAGAAGCGAGCGGTGCCGACGTCCTGATGATCCCCGTTGGTGGCCACTCCACCATCGACGCGAAGGCGGCAGCGGAGCTCGTGGGGGCCATTGAACCGGGATTTGTCATCCCCATGCATTACGCGAACAGCGCAAATACCAAGGGCAACGTCCCCCTTGACCCGGTCGAGCCATTTGGTGCCGCACTGGGGGTCCCCCTCACGGAACCACAAACAAAATTGGTGGTGACCCGCGCAACAGTGCCTGCTTCACCACAAATCGTCATCCTCACTGCACGGGGCTAGGACCGGACCGCCGGAATCCTGGCCCCGCTTCTTTTGGTAGCCTGATGGTTTGGCTATCAGGCGTGGTATCGCAAAACATGCCTGTTGGGCATGGACTCGTTACAAGAATGTGGAGTATAGCTTCCACACGGAGCACATTGATGGCAAGGGAGCGACAAAGCGCATGACGAAATTCATCTTTGTAACGGGGGGCGTCGTCTCCTCGGTGGGCAAGGGCATCGCGGTGGCCTCCATCGGCAGACTGCTCAAGAGCCGGGGCATCACCGTCTCGATCATGAAGCTGGACCCATACATCAATGTCGATCCGGGTACCATGTCACCCTATCAGCACGGCGAAGTCTTCGTCACCGAGGACGGCGCAGAAACGGACCTGGATCTCGGCCATTACGAGCGCTTCACCGATGAACCAGTCAATCGTTCCTCCAGCATCACCACTGGCCAAGTCTATGCCAGCGTCATCGGAAAAGAACGCCAGGGCGAATATCTGGGTGGCACCATCCAGGTCATCCCCCATATCACCAAAGAGATCAAAGGCCGCATCCACGAGTTGGCCCAACAAGGCGGCGGGGATGTGGTGATCTGCGAGGTCGGGGGCACGGTTGGCGACATCGAGAGCGAACCCTTTCTCGAAGCCATTCGCCAGATGCAAAAAGAGGTGGGGCGTGAAGATGTGCTCTACATCCACGTCACCTGGTTGCCCTACATCGGCGCGACGCACGAATTGAAAACCAAACCGACCCAACACAGCATGATGGAACTACGCCGCGTCGGCATTCACCCGGATATCATCTTGTGCCGCGCAGACTACCCCGTGAGCCGCGAGTTATGCGAGAAGATCGCCCTCTTTGCCAACATCGACGATCGGGCGGTCATGTCGCTTCCCACGGCCAACTCGATCTATGAGGTACCCCTCTTCCTCGAAGAAGCCGGTCTGGGCAACTACCTCGTGGAAACCCTACGGCTGCAACCGGCATCGGCCCCCGAACTGGATGGTTGGCGCGACTTGGTCGGACGCATCAATGCACCCAAGCCCAGTGTGCGTGTGGCACTGGTTGGCAAATATGTCGCGCTGCATGATGCCTATCTTTCTGTCGTGGAATCGCTCCACCACGCTGGCTGGCACCATGGTGTGGATGTCGACATCGACTGGATCAATGCGGAGGATCTCGAAACGCATCCGCAAGCGACGCTGGCTCGCCTGGAAGCGGCGGACGGCATCTTGGTTCCTGGTGGTTTTGGCCCACGCGGCATCGAAGGCAAGATTGCTGCCGCACACTATGCCCGCGAACATGGCATCCCTTTCTTCGGTTTGTGCCTGGGGATGCAAGTCGCCGTCATTGAATTCGCCCGCCACGCGCTGGGCCTCAGCAAAGCGGACTCCACCGAATTCAAGCAAACCGAGGCCCCCGTCATCGATCTGATGCCCGATCAGCGCCAGATCTCTGGCAAAGGCGGGACGATGCGGCTGGGGAACTGGGTCTGCTGCCTGCAACCCAACACCCGCGCTGGGGCAGCTTATGGCAAAGAGATGGTGCTCGAACGCCACCGCCACCGCTATGAATTCAACAATGCCTATCGCCGTGCGTTTGAGGAGGCAGGGATGACGATGAGTGGGCGCTCCGCGAATAACTTGCTGGTCGAGATCGTTGAGATCCCCGAGCATCCCTGGTTCGTGGGCACACAGTTCCATCCCGAATTCAAGAGTCGTCCGCTGGCGCCTCACCCGCTTTTCCGCGATTTCGTGGGGGCCGTCATCGCCCAGGCGGGCATGCATTCGAACACCATCAACCACGCTTGGGATGGCGTGCGCCAAAAAAGCGATGACGGCGTCGTGAGCCGCCCCGGCATGTGACAAACCACCCAGGCCGGGCGGCGTAGCAAGCTCGCCAAAAGCAAATGTACTATGCTCCGAAGCGGGGC